>CALKVD010000024.1 GCA_937996615.1 uncultured Rickettsiales bacterium
TTATCTGATAAATAGATAGATTTAGAGATGCCAAAAATATTAAAAATAATTTTGACTATGACTTTGATGTTAGCGATCAAAATAGCATCAACTTCGATCTTGAATCCTGGTTTCAATCATACCTTGAATAATGGTGAGTTATATAACATCGGCAATGGTGACAGGTGGTTGGCTAATTTGTCTCAACGTTATGACTGTTTATCGTTTTTTAATTCCTATAAATCTAAGGCTGAAAATTTTCCTGGATCAGAGCAGAGCAATAAAGCTAATATATGCCATAGTCCTCTTTTATATCAGGTTTCACCACTGACTGGTGCTATTGTGGCGTTGTTGTCAAAAGATAGGGGGCAGGATTGCCAACCAAAAAGTAATTCTAACAGTAGTATCCAATCATTTTTTAGTCCAATTTGGGTTATGGCTGCTAATTTGGATATAATGGAGCGAGGCAAAAGAATTGTGTATAGCGATCAATTGTCAATAAATGATATTACAATTTTATTCATAATGATTTGGCTTTTAAAAATTGTTAGCTTTTATCTTTTGTTGGATTTTCTACTATCTAAAGTTGTGATGAACAATGTTGTTTTTTCGCCATATAAAGCTGCGTTAACTTCGGCCGTATTATATGGGTTCTCTGATATCTTTAGGGATCTATCTCTGGGGCAATATTATTTAATTGATATAGTAAGTTTTTCTTTAGTGCTGTTATTTTGGGGATGGATTGTTTTGTCTTTGCTTTTAAAACATAGAAGACTTCTCAATTCTACAATAAATCATACTAGGAAAATTTTTTGTTGGAAGTATGCAATCCTAAAGCTATCTTTGGGATTGATCATCGGCTTTTTATATCTCAATTCTGGATTTACTACGTTGCTCGTTTTTGTTTTGAGTATTTTTATATTAATAGCGTTGCAGAATCTAGAAATTAGGAACCTTAAAGTAAAACCTTCCAAACCAAACGAAATACAAACTAATACAAAGCAAAAAAGCTTCTTGTTGCCGGTTTTTTCTTTTATTATTATCAAGGTTGAAAATTGGGCAACGATTCTAGTAGCTTTGGGTATAATATGGTGGGGATATGGTTTTTCATTGGTCGAAGCTAATAATCCGTTTTTGCCCTATAGATATATTTTAATGTCGTTTTCTGAATTAGGTTTATATCTTCGATTGCCGATCCGGCTTGATGCTGATCAATTGTTGGCCGATATATACTTGCCTTTTAGTGAAGTTTGGTTTGAATTTTTGCGTTATAGCTATAGTTATGCTAATCATATGATTAGATTTATAGGGGTGGAATGGGCCAACGATTTGCGTATTAAGTTCGCGGTTATCGAATTTTTGAAATACTTTACGGGGAATATTGCAATATTATTTAGCTGTATTATCTGTTTTCTATATTTATTGCCAAAAATTCACTATAAATATCAAAAATTGATTATGATTTTTGTTTTGATTGCTCCAATATTTTTGGTGGTCCTTTCTTATAGCTCGATTGGTGATTTGCATTACGGTGATAAAGTTAATATTTTTTTACAGCTTATAGTTGCAGTTCAGTTAGGTTTTATAGGCTTGGCGATAAATATTATTGATATATCTGGTTTCAGATTTTTAAAATATTAAGATTGTTTAAATAATATGTCATATTGTTCCAATAAACATTCTTATATATTGACAGTAAATTAATTTTATATTATCTTGAATTCAGATATATAAATCAATAAAATAAAGGTTTTTTTATGATCCTAGTTGGTAAAGAAGCGATAAATTTTAAAGCCCAGGCTGTTATGCCTGATAACAGTATCAACCCAAGTTTTGATCTCCATTCTTACGCAAAAGACAAAATATGCGTACTATTTTTCTACCCTCTGGACTTTACTTTTGTTTGTCCCTCGGAAATCATTGCATTAAATAGAAAAATTGCACATTTCAAAGAAAAAGGCGCAGAAGTAATCGGAATTAGTGTTGATTCTCACTATGCTCACTTAGCATATAAAAATACTTCGGTCAATGATGGGGGGATCGGTAATGTACAGTTTCCATTGGTCTCTGATCTTGATAAATCGATTGCAGCAAACTATGGAATTCTCCATAATCAATCGGTAGCTTTGCGTGGGGTTTTTGTCCTAGATCGCAATCTAATAGTTCAGCATCAATTGGTCAATAATCTTTCTATTGGTCGCAATATTGACGAAATACTCCGTACTATTGATGCAATACAGTATCACGAAACCCACGGTGAGGTTTGTCCCGCAAACTGGAGCAAAGGCAAAGTTGCGATGGTTGCTACACCTGAAGGCGTTGCTGCTTATTTAGCTAAAAATGCTGACTTTCTATAATGTAAAATAAAAGATAAATAACATCGAATTTATATCTTGATTAAAAGTTATATTTATTATATGATCGGCAAGGTTGCTACCAAAAAGCTTGATCAAATTGGTTCGATTATCTGAAATTTCTCAAATTACAGAAATCTGCTGATCGCTTTTTATGTAGCTTATGAGATATGTCGCATAGTTGTGGTGAATGTCTGAGTCAAATTTACAAGCCTCGGATCTCCCACCATGTTTTGCGTATTAATTATCTAGACCCCTTCGTCTAGCGGTTAGGACACCACCCTTTCACGGTGGTAACGCGGGTTCGATTCCCGCAGGGGTCACCACTATGCTATTCAGATAGCCTTATTAGCTCCCTGTGTGAAGTCATCTCAAAAAATCGGATTTTACAGCAATATTTGTTTTGCTTTAGTAACAACAAAATCGACTTTAGTAACAACAAAATATCGATTTTGCAAAATCAGTTCTCAGTTCTCAATTTCAATTATTCTTGTTGTTTATTGTTTTCTGAATCACCTTGACTTTGGTTAAGGAATAGAATACTATATAGCTCGATACTTTTTGCTAGCTTTTGTTATACAAAATCACAAGCTAGCGACCTAATATGCAATATGCTTTTTGCAAATTAAAATTAGAGTTCAATATAACAAAACCTAGTGTAATCAGCTGTGATTAAAAAAAGCTAGATCTCTGCATGAGTTTAGATACTGGTAGAGATATGAACGCTAGGTTATATATATGTTACGGAAAGGTAGTGCAATTGTTGTTTTTGCTTGATATGACAATCATATCATCTAAAATGAATAGAACTTTTTATTAAAAAAACAAAAATACCAAGTTAATAGTAAAAATTAGAATTGGTTGTGGAAAATTTTAGGCAAAAATATAAAAAATCAAGAATTAATTATTATATAAGTGAATGAGTACAAGAATATTGATAGATGCGGCTCATGTTAATGAGACTAGATTAGTTATATGTGATGATGAAGAAATACTAGAAATAGACTATCAGTTGTCTGAAAAGCGTCGTTGCAAAGGTAATATATATCTCGGTAAGGTAGAAAGAATCGAACCAGCTTTGCAGGCAGCTTTTGTTAACTATGGTGGTAACAAATGTGGATTTCTACCCCTTTCAGAAATCAACACCAGCTATTATAATGGCGGCCAATCTAGGAACGAAAAACCTAAAAACTCTAAAAATAGCAGTGAGCTATCCAAAGATATGCCCGGTGATGGGAGTGAGGAAGGAGATGGGGGTATCGCCAAAAGACGCAGGTCGGAGATTTATAGTAAATATAATATTCAAGATTTTCTCAAAAAAGATCAAGAGCTTTTGGTTCAAGTTATAAACGACGAACGAGGGAGCAAAGGGGTAACTCTGACAACTGATATATCGCTCTACGGCAGATTTATTGTTTTTATGCCTAATTCTAGTCGCAGCAATGGCGTTTCAAAAAGCATAGTCGAGTCGGGGGAGAGAGATAGATTGTTGCAAGTAGTCAATGAAATATCAAAAAACACTTCTGGAACCAAGAACAGTATTTTGGTTCGGAGTTCGGCGATATATAGAACTAAAATAGAAATCAAAAAAGATTTAGCATACTTGCGGAGTTTATGGGATAATATCCAACAAGGAAAAGCGGCTGCAGCTGCTCCGGCATTTATCCATGAAGAAGGCAACATCATCATCAGGGCAATACGCGATTTATATCATAGTGAAGTAGAGGAAATTGTAATCGCGGGTCAGGGGGCCTATGAAACTGCTTGCGACTTTGCTGAGTTGATAATACCACGCCATGTTGATAAAATAAAATTATATCAAGGTATTACAGGAATTTTTAGCCATTATAATGTCGAAAACAAAGTCGCTGCCCTATATGGCAACACTGCAATTCTCCCTTCTGGTGGGGCTATCGTCATTAATCAAACCGAAGCTCTTGTTTCAATTGATATTAATTCTGGAAAAGTTGCTGGAACTAAGAATATAGAAGAAACTGCAACAAAAACCAACATTGCAGCAACTAAAGAAATAGCTAAGCAGCTCAAACTAAGGGATTTGGCTGGACTTATTGTGATTGATTTTATTGATATGGAAAATCAATCTAATATAGAATTAGTTGAAAAAGCTTTGGCTAAAGAGCTGAGCTCTGACAAAGCAAGGTTGAAAATTGGTAAGATTAGTGAATTCGGTCTTCTTGAAATGAGTAGACAGAGGTTGCGTAATAATGTTTTGGAAACAAGTACTATACCATGTGATTATTGCGGGGGGCGTGGAAAAGTTAGAATGATTTCAGCAACTTCGAATGCTGTGTTGCGTGCGATCAGTTTTGATCTTGCAAATTGTAGTTCTGGCCAAATTGTCCAAGTTTCCGGTCGTAGCGAATTAATTATGTATATCCTAAATGAAAAGAGAATGGAGCTATCAAATTTAGAAAAAGAATTTGACGCTAAAATTATCCTTAATGTTGATACCGCGGCAAGTTATGATAGTTTTTTTATCGATATCAAAGAGCAAACTAATATCAAGAAAAATATCGCCAACAGTGATGTGAGTAATGTTTTCCGTAGCAGTTCTGACGATAATTTTAAGAACAAAAAAATAAGCCAAGAGAAAAGCTATAAAATAAATTTCAAAAATGAAATTGTAGATGATGTCATAAATAGCAGTGAAATTATAAATCCTACAAACAGAAATTTTACAAATGAAAATAAACCCAATTCTAAAAACCATTCTCAAAATTCTAATACTAAAAAACAAATAGATCCAACGAGTAATGTTACAAATCAAGACGTTGATCAGCCAGGTAATCAATCACCTCAAGACGATAAAGATAGTGATTATAACTCGAAAGAAGATCGAAGTGGCCGGAGATATAAATCAAGAAAATGGCATAAGCAAAAAACTGAACGAGGAGGTGATAATCTTGGTCTAGCCACAACAAAAATTGCTGATGAAGTTTATTCATCAAGCAGAAAGGGATATCGAGAACATCAGTCTAATTCAGACAATATCAGTAAAAACCATGATCATTATAAGGTTGATGGCCATAAAAAATCCAAGAATTTCAAAAATTCTAATAAAGAAGGAGGGTTTTTGCAAAAAATATGGAGCAAGGTTTTAGATTAATTATTATTATTCTATGTTTTGACGACTTAAACTCAAAATAATCAGGCAATAATGATTTGATATCAGAAAAAATCCATATTTAATATAAAAATATAAAAGCATATATATATGTCTCACAAATCTCCCAATAGCCACCCTAACGTACCTCCAAATCACAAAAACCAGAGCGCATTGTTTTTGCTTCGTTGGCTGTTCAATAATTTTATCCGTCAAGAAATTAAATCGGTGATTATTGCTGCTATTTTTTTAACAATTATCGCTCTAACTACAGGAGTTAATGCTTGGTTGATTCAGCCGATGTTAGACGAAATATTCATCAATAAAGCAAGCAATATTTTATGGATAATATCTTTTGGGATTTTGCTGAATGCAATTATTAAAGGATTAGCTTCGTTCTATCAGTCAACAGTGCTACGGATATTGGAGCAAAAAATCGTTGCTTTACTGCAAATGAAGTTATATCGACATTTAATTTATTCAGATGCGGTGTTACTCGATAAATATTCATCTGGCAAGTTGATGTCTCGATTTGTCAACGATATCAACATGATAAGACGTAGCATCACCGACATTTTTGTAAACTCAACCTGTGAAATTATCACCTTACTAGCGTTGATTGGAGTGATGTTTTATCAAAGCGTTGAGCTGGCATTGATTGCCATTTTGGTGTTTCCTGTTGCGGCAATTTTGATTGGGATATTAGGCAGAAGAGTAAGAAAAATAGCTCATAATATGCAAGGTAATTTGACTAATTTGACCATTAGGTTAGACGAAACATTTAAAAATATCGGCGTAATTCGTTCATATTGTAGGGAAGAATATGAAATCAAAGCAATAAATTCGGTTATGCAAAAACAACTGGTAATTTCGACCAAAGCAGCAAAAGTTGATGCTATTGCTTCCCCAATGATGGAGATTGTTGGTAGTCTAGCAATTGTAATGGTTATCTGGTATGGGGGAAGTGAGGTGATCATTGGTAAAGCAACTCCTGGTTCATTCTTTTCGTTTTTAACAGCAGTTCTAATGGCTTATCGTCCTCTAAAATCACTCTCTCGTCTTAATACCTCGTTACAAGAAGGATTAGCTTCTTGTCGTCGTATTTTAGATATTTTAGACCAAAAACCTACTATAGTTAACGGAGCTAATTCTGTTAAAATTACAAAGTTTGATAGTGATATTCGCTTTGTTGATGTTTCATTTGCCTATCCAATTCTCAATCCGAAAGCTACTAAAAAAAGAGCAGTTCGTCATCTAAATTTTACTATCCCATTTGGGAAAGCTGTGGCAGTTGTTGGCTATTCAGGTGCTGGTAAAAGTACAATTTTTAGTTTGTTGCAAAGATTTTATGATGTGAACAACGGCGCTATATGTATTGGTGATCAAGATATTCGTAATATATCAATATCCAGTCTTAGAGGTGCAATCGCTTTTGTTGGGCAGGAAGTTAATTTATTCGACGCTAATGTTATTGAAAACATCAGATATGGTAGACTAGATGCAACCGATGAAGAGGTGATGGTGGCGGCTAAATTAGCTGATGCTCATGATTTTATTATGGAGCTACCAGATCGTTATAATAACCAAATAGGACAAAATGGTGCCCGTCTCTCTGGAGGACAAAAGCAACGTATTTCAATTGCTAGAGCTATTTTGAAAAATGCGCCAATCTTATTACTGGATGAAGCAACTAGTGCTTTGGATAGCGATTCTGAATCCCAAATACAAGCTGCTTTGGAAAGGTTAAGAGTTGGCAAAACTACTATCATAATAGCTCATCGGCTATCAACTATAATCAAATCTGATATAATTTATTTTATGTCTGATGGTAAAATAGTCGAAGCTGGTAACCATAATGAATTGCTTGGAATAGGGGGGGGGTATGCTAAGTTCTATGAAAAATATGCTGATGTCCAAAATCGGAGTCAACCATAACGCTGACATAAAAAATTCTCGAATAATAATATTAAAGAGTTGAGCTGCGAATCTTGAACTTAAATTAGATCAACTTTGGTAAGCTAGCTCAATTTTTTAAGCTTGTCTTTCAAGAGTTGATTGATTTTGGGGTTTAGATTTATTTTATTAAGATAAACAAGATTTACTGCAAAATATGCGATAGAAATAGCAAACCATGATACATTAATAGCGATATCGTCAAACATTAATGATGAATATAACAGAGTTGATGTAGCAATCTATGGTGTAGAAATGCTTTGAAAAATTTTAGGGAGCTATAGTTTATATTATTTAAACGATCGCAAGTTCTGTCATATTATTCTGCTTTATCTTGTATATAATTTCATATAAGCTATTAGGATATCTAGTTGAAAAAGTAGTGACACCTTAACTAATAAATTAATATAATAGAATAATAATATACAATAATAAACATAGCAAAGGTAGGTTACAGAACTCACCTTTCTTTGCTATGTTTCTTTATTGTACAACAGTTAATTAATAGCTGCTGTTATACTAACAGATGGTTTTAATCCCAAATCTGAGTCTATATTATCGTCTAGTCTTTGTGATAATAAATGTTTTATAATGTTCTATCTACTACGATCATGATCATAACCAAGGTCAAGTTTTTTACCTTCTCTTAATAGAAGTTTTGCTTCCTCAGCTTGTGTCGCACATCTTGTTTCTGCAAGCATAGAAGTTCCAAATACTAATGCTGCTCCTACCACGCTAATTGTAATAGCGGTGACGATGCTAGCTTCAATAAACATTGGAGCAACCATTATAACACCAAAACCTAGGCATAACATACTTATCTCTCCGATTGTCATATCTTCTTCGCTATTTTCTTGGAGCTTATATGCCTGCTTTCTACAATTCTCAGCTTTTTTGCTGAGATCACCATCTGTCAACGATTTTTCAACTTCTGTATCTTTTTCGAATAGAAGGTAGGCAAACTGTTCTTCAAGTTGTTCTATTGATTTTTTTGTTGTATCTACCTTTTTTTGGTAGCTTTGAATATAATTATATGGGTTCAATTTTGTTTTCAGCTTTTCTATTTTATTCTCATTATCTGATAGGAATTTATTCATTTCTTGTATTGTTTTCAAGGTTGGGGTGATTTTTTCTTGCATGGCTTTTATAATATAACTATTATTTAGTCTTATATGATTAGAAGCATTATACCCATTTTCTTTTTCAAGTTCGCTAATCTTTGCCTCCAATTCAAGTAATGTGTATGTTTTTCCCTCATAATCAAACGACTGATTTTCCAGTGTTTGCAGGGACTTTAAAAGCCTGGTGTTTTCTTCTTCTAGATTATTCAGCTCTGTCTTTAATTTGTTGTGTTCTGGGGAATTTAGCTTAAATTCATCATATTGTTGGCTTGAAATATCACTTTTAAAGCCATTATTTAAATTTTCTAATTCTTTTCTTTTTGAATATAGTTTTGGTAATATATCATTATATAGTGTTTTAAAAATTTCAGCTCGCTCAATAAAAACAAGATCTGGGGTTATTTCTTTTGCAAGAGGCGCTGAGCTCTGTTGATGGTGCGGATTCATAGCTCGTTGATTTTGCTTTTCATGACGTTTTTGCAAATTATCCGCAACTGCGATAATTGCTTGAGCTAATTGAGTTTTCTGAAAGCTATGCTGCCATTGATTAAAGAAATCATCACTATTAGATGGAGATTCATATAAATTTTCATGAAAAGCTGTTGCGTGGTGTAAGATATTGGTTGCGCAGTTTAAAATTGCTATATCTTCTTCCTCTAATATAGTTTTTTTATTTAACCGAGCAACAGTTTGAGTTAAATCAAAAAGTACCAAATCTTGCTCTTTTTTATTTCCCATTTGAGAATTAAATTTCTCTTTTAAAGTTAATGTATCGTTTAATGTAAATTCTTTGTTTGAAATCATATCAATATATTATAATAGTTTAATTAAGCCAACCGCCCCACACGGCCAAACAGAACATAAAACGCCGGATACCATAAAACGGTTACGATAGCCGAACCGGCAATCATCAAAAGCGACGGCGCATGATGCTGCACCATATGTAGCACGGCCCATAACAACACATGCCATGCCAACACGAACCCCGCCGCATCGAACCAGCGCACCCGGAACTGCTGAAAATTCCCCCGCTGCGCCAACCGCTCCCCCACACTCACCAGCAATACCAGCAACAACGCATGCACCCCCAGCGGCGTGGCAAACACCATGTCCTGACACAGCCCAAACATAAACGCAAACCAGCGCGGCCACGCGGCAGGATACGCCGACGCAACAATCAGCGTCACCAGCATCCCCACATTCGGGCAAAGCGACACGCCCCCCACCGTCATCGGCACCGCAAAAAACGCCAGCAGCAGCAGCGCCACACACGCCGGCAACATCAGCAATACCATCTCGGAAATCGACCGCATTCAAAACGCATAGCAGAGCGCCGCGCGCTCCGCTAGTCGCACGTGAAAAACCTATTTACGTTTGGCGTTCTGCCGAATCAGCGCGATGAAATACGGAATATACTCAATATTCTTATCCCCCACATGCGCCAGCACGCGCTCCACCAGGCGGTTGGCATACAGCAT
>CALKVD010000025.1 GCA_937996615.1 uncultured Rickettsiales bacterium
TAGTTGATATTCACGGAATTATTGTGCATATTTTTCAACCTGAAGTTAGGGCTCGATATGATTTGGAGACTTTGTGGGGTTCTGGATTTAGCGAGAGCGATTCGCAAGAGGGAGATCAGGGGATCAAGGCCTGATCATCTGCTAATAATATTGACCTATTACAGTGAATTAAGTTATGTGGTTTGCTTACAGAACTAATAATCTCTAAAATCTTGAGCTAAAGCTGTTGCGAGACCGAAAGTTAGTAGAGGTTCTTTGATGTTCGCGCTCCCTAAACCCTGAGTTTATTCTGAGTTACTGAAGATTTGAGGGCGGATGGATATTTTGCAGCATCACCTAAAAGTTTATGTCTCGCGCCAACCGTAAGTTGCTCCATTATTAGCATTTCTGAAAATACTAACACCTGGATTTTAATAGAATGTTTGATATGCAAGCTTCAACTTATTAATTTACTATAGTTGATTTAATGGTTATATTTTCTTTTCTTCGAAAATAACGTGAGCTCTGATAACTGGATCATATTTGCGTAGGCGCAACTTTTCTTTGACTTTAGGATTTTTTTTCTTAACGAAGAAAACTCCAGTATTCGCTGAGCTTACAAGACGAATTAGGTTACCTTTCTTTTTTGACATGGTTTTATATTATAGTAATATATATTTAATTGATCTTGGATGACTATAAGTCAAAAAAAATTATTGGTCAAGCTGATACTGCATAAAGTAGTTATTATATTGTAGGATAATAATTGGTTTATTATCTATTATTCTATAGGGTATCAGAATATGTTTTTTACAAAAAAAATAGCTGCAAAACCTTAACAAATCACTTTCTTGTTTACAACGCTAAAATTGCGTTTTATACTTCCCCCATAATTTTTACTAATTTGTTTGAACTAAATTTTATTATATGGCTGTAAAAATCCGATTATTCCGCTATGGAGCTAAAAAAAGACCAATGTACCGTATTGTTGCTGCTACCAGCTCTTCGCCAAGAGATGGGCGCTTTTTGGACCAAATTGGGCGTTATAATCCATTAGCTGCTAAAGATTCTGATCAAAGATTAGTTTTGAGCTCTGAAAAGCTTGCACACTGGATCCAGGTTGGTGCACAACCTACAGATGTTGTTTTGAGGCTTACTAAAGATTTAGAATGCATGAAAAAATTTAGCGATCGTTTGTTTGATGGATCTAAAGTAAAAAAATCTCCAAAAGTTGATAAGGCTGCGACGAAATAGTTTTGTGGTGCTTGGTAGTTTTCTGGGTTATTGATGAGCTAGGATAATATAATGCAAGTTGTTGTTCCTATTCCTCAGATTGGTCGCTATATACCGAGCGCTAATATAGCCACAAACCTCGGGGTTATTACTGGGGCAGTTGGTTTAGATGGTAGAGTCAGAATTAGGCTAGAGAGAGTTTTTGCTACAACTTTTGGCTGTGTTAATGGCGAAAGCGATAGCAACCCTATTTTGTCTGGCATATTTTTGGTTGAGGAAAATAAATCAATCTATGATTCAAAGAATGCTCAACAACCAATATCTTTAAAGCTAAAAGTTATATCATCTAAGAATGGTACTATAGTTGCTATGATTGATTCTATCGCAAATCGTTCGGAAGCTGAGTTGCTACAAAAATATCAAATCATTAGCAGTATTGCTTCCTTATATGGTGCAATACAAGATGAAGACAAGCGTTTGAAGTTGTCTATTCTTGGAATGAGAGCAAGATATGAAAATGAGGTTCAGCCTTCTGGTTATATAATAATGGTTGAGAATTTTGGCGCTTCAGATTTGTTGTTGATTCAGTCAAAAATTGAGGAATTTTATCATCCTTTTGTAGCACAATTTGTCAAATGTATAGATTATGATAGGGGTGAGGTTGTATTATATTCATAAAGTAACGATTGTGAATTAGTTGGTTTGCTAGTTTTTATATTTGATCTAGGGATCTTGGCTATATAATATGGTGCGAGATAAGGTATCTATATTTTGGTCAAGCTATGACAAACTGTTGTGGTGAGCAAATTTTTGGGTTATTGGGAGAGATAATATATCAATATAAATTTATTTT
>CALKVD010000026.1 GCA_937996615.1 uncultured Rickettsiales bacterium
GAATTTTTGCTTCATCGATCATTGTGATTATATTGTCTACGGTGTTATAGTTGCAACTTTTGCTTAATCCTTTGATCGAATTAATATTATCACTAATTCTAAATCCACCAGTTGCATTGGTAAAATAATCTCCAGATTTGTTTTTACTGATTTTTATTTTTGCTGTATCTATTGTTAAGCTTCCTTTTTTAATATTAACATTACCAAAGAACTCAATATTATCAGCGTTATTATAGATTTTTGCATTATCAGCTTTGACTATAATATTTTCATCAATTTCTGCTGCGATTGCCTTTGGTGTAGTTATTGCTACAGATATTATAAAAAAGGTAGACAAAAAAATTTTGGTTTTAAAGTTCATAAGTATTGCCATTATAGGTACCACTTAATTTTAGGACGGAGCCAGAAAAGGGTCTGATGGTAAGTCCGGCTTCTTCCATTAGCGCACGGGAAAGTTGCATACTTTCCTGCCATCTTTCATTCAAATTGTTAAACATGTCGAGCCGGTCTAAGCCAATGTTTCCCGGAAAATGTTCATGGTATATAACTTGCTCGATCCCAGCTTGGATAATAAGTTTGGCACAAGATGAACAGGGTAACCATTGAGTATAGAGGGAGCACCCTTTTAGGGCTGTTCCAATTCGAACTGCGTTCAAGATTGCATTTTCTTCTGCATGGTTGATACTCATATATTTGTATGCTTTGTTTTGGTATCTTTCTATTTTATCTTCTATGCCGCGAGGAAGTCCATTGTAGCCAGTTGTTAGTATTTCATGGTCAGGTCCAACAATAACGCAGCCGATTTTGGTACTTGGATCTTTGCTTCGCATTGCAACTAGATATGAGATGCTGATAAAATATTGGTCCCAAGAGATGTGATGAAGTTCTTTTTTGGTTAAAAAATCTTTGTCCATACTAGAATAATTCAATGCTAAATTTATATTATCTTATCATGCTATTTTATTAAATACATCCTCGTTATATTGTTCATTGCCACTGCTTGATTTTGAAGAACCAGATGGAAGATTGTTACTTACGGTTTGGCCAACGTTGCTTTGATTTTCTCTTTTTTCATCTGTATCATCGGGTTTTTCTTCGTCCGAATTATTATCTTTGTTGGAATCTAAACCGAATGCCATTTTACCAATTAGGCTTTCGATATTGATAGAGGATTGTGTAAACTCTATACTATCGCCATTTTTAAGATATTGAGAATCAGCTCCGGGTACCAATGCAATATATTTTTCTCCTAATAAACCATTGCTGACAATTTCAGCAGAAGTATCTGAAGGCAGGATTATATTGGTGGAAACAGAAAATTTTACTATAGCGTTATAGCTTTTGTTGTCTAAAGATTGTTCGACTACTTCCCCGATTTTTATGCCGCTTATCATCACAATTGAACCTTGATGAATACCATCAACTCTGTCAAACATCGCTTGCAATGTATAAGTTTTACCAATACCAGATATACTGCCAATATTCGATTTATATATCAGTGTTACAAACATCAGGCATAGCATTAGGACCAACGCTCCAACTATCGCTTCGATTGTTCTATTCCCTTCCATATATTTTTAATTAATATTTAAACAAACTATCCTTAATCATAGTACTATTATAAACTATTTGCGATATATATGTGAAGCTAATAAGTTATTTATTCATTCTACTGATGGAAATACGCAACACTTCCTCGGTTGAAAGCTGACCTTGCTCTTGCATTACTTCTTTAATAACATTTTGCGCTGTAGATCTGTTAAAACCTAGGGAAAGCATTGCTGTTAGAGTATCATTAAAGATAGAGTTTGCTTTAGAAGTTGTTGAGTTCGGACTATTTTGGTGTTGGGTTATACTTTGTTGCATTGTTGCAAAATTTTTATTACCAGATAATTCTGTAATAATTCTAGCAGCTAATTTTTTTCCTACCCCACTAACTCTTTGCATCATTTCGGTGTCATTTCTCGATATACAGTCAATTAGCTCTTGAGGGTCAAAAATACTTAAAATTGTCAAACCCATTCTTCCTCCAACTCCTTGAACGCTGATTAAATGACGAAAAGCTATTTTTTCTGCTGGACTATTAAAGCCAAATAGAATGATAGTATCTTCCCGAACATGCATATCTATTAAGAGAGATACATTAATGCCTAAATCTAATTGATCTAATGTTTTAGTTGAGCAATATATAATATAACCTACGTTATTAACGTTTAAGATACAGCTATCAGTGAAAAGTTCATCAACAGTTCCAATTAATTTTCCTATCATTATTAAATAAATTATAATATTTGCAGTTAAAGCCTAGTTTAAAAATCGATATAAATCCATCGTAATATATAAGAATATATAATCTATTGTTAACTTAACAATATTTAGATAGCAAAAAAAATGCTGAGGCAAGATTTGATGTTAATGTAACAATATGTAACAATATGTTATTTGCTTAGAGTTGATTTTTTAGTTATTCTTTTGCTCGATAGTGAATAATCAAAAATATTATTGTAAATAAATGCAACATACAATAAAAAGCCCTATCCTAATAGAGGGAATAGCTCTACACTGTGGTTTGAATGTTTCGATGACGATCATGCCAGCAGCAGAAGATACTGGGATTATATTTAAAAGATCTGATATTCTAGATCAAGATAAACAGGTTATTGCAGCGCATTTTGCAAATGTTGTTGATTCTTCGATGTGTACTAAAATCGCTAATGAACATCAAGTCTCGGTTGCGACAATAGAGCATCTGATGTCAGCGCTTTGGGCATCTAATATCGATAATGCTTACATTATTTTGGATGGCCCGGAAGTACCGATTATGGACGGTAGCGCAGATTATTTTGTTGAAGCAATTCGCAAAACAGGAATTTTAAAGCAAAGTAAACCGCGGCAGATAATCAAAGTTCTAAAGCCAATTAAAGTGGAAGCTGGTGATAATGAAATAACTTTGATGCCAACTGAGAATAGCGACTTATCTATAGAGTTCTCAATAGAATTTAACCATCCAGCAATAGGTAGTCAATCTCTAGATACAGATTCGGGCTTGATTGAAGATTATTATCAAAAAATAGGTAAGGCTCGAACTTTTGGTTTCGTTGGGGATATGGAAAAATTGCAACAGATAGGGTTGGCAAAAGGAGCTTCGTTGAATAATGCAATAGGTTTGGATAGCGAAAAAGTTTTAAATACAGAAGGTTTGCACTATCCAGACGAATTTGTCAGACATAAAATCCTTGATTGTATCGGTGATCTCTATTTGGCAGGGAAGCGTTTAGTTTGTAAAGTAAGGGCGCATAAAAGTAGCCATGCATTGAATAATGATGCATTGCATAAACTTTTTGCTGATGACAGTGCTTATCTCTACAGTAATTTGGGCTAGATGAATTAGAGGTTATTTTTCATTTTTTAGCATTGCTTGAATCATTGAATTTTCAGTTGGTTCTGGAGCTACTATGGTTTTTACAAATAATTTTGGTGTTTTTAAGCAACACAGTGCAACGTCGTTGCTGATGCATATTGCTATTACGTTAGTATAATGTGGCAGATTTTGGGTTGAATTTTTTGTCTCGCACCGGTTGGTGCTATTAGCATTAATACCACAATCTCTGTATATATCAGATAAAATCTCTAATAGCTTAGTTGTGCTGCCACAAGAATAGAGCATAATATAAAAATTTTGATCTTGTTTTGATTTTTTGTTTAAATCGGTTTTCTTTTGTCTAAATCCCATAGATTCAGCAAAAAATTGCCTAATAGTTTTATGATTATCTTTTACTGGTTTGTCGCTATATACAACCGTTTCAGAAATTTTAGTAAATCCTAGATTATGGGTCGTTGCAACTAAATCTACTTTTTGGTTTTTGCCACGAAAATAATGATATAATTCAGATTTTGGTGAGTGCTTAGTCATATATTGAATTAATTCTACAATATTTGGTGATATTTTTTTTATAGTGCAGTTATTAATAAATTTATTGGCTATTACAGCAGTTTTTTCCCCTACTACATATAAATACCATTCTTTATTATTAGAAATTTGGTTTAGATTGTGATAAATTGCATAAACCGAATTTTTACTTGTTATAATTAAGTTTTGTGGGGTGTTTCTTCGTTTTGGCCAGCTATGATTTTGTTGGCGCAAAATTATTTTTTGTAATGGAGCAGAAATCGGATCAAAACCTAAGTTTTTTAATTTTTCTGCTGTTTGAATACAATCTTGTTCAGTTCTGATCAATAGGACT
>CALKVD010000027.1 GCA_937996615.1 uncultured Rickettsiales bacterium
GTTATACCTAAAGTTGTCAAAGTAAAGCATAGCCTTCGTCCTGAAAACAGTAGTATTTACCAAATTCCACTTACCTGTCCTTCTTGCGGTGGTATAGTGGGAAGAGACGATGATGACGGTGCGATATATCGCTGCTATCAAACGGGCAGTTGCCCTGAACAATTAATTATGAAAATGACTCATTTTGTTTCGCAAAATGGAATGAATATAATGGGATTAGGAGAAAATCAAATCAGGCAGTTGTATCAAAATAAATTATTGGAAAATATTTATGATATAGCCCGTTTGCCACAGAATCAGCAAAAAATCGAACAAATCGCTGCTTTACCTGGCTTTGGTCCAAAATCAGTTGTTAATTTGCTAGAGTCAATTGATTATTCATGTAAAAATATCAAACTAGGAAATTTTATCTATAGTTTAGGGATAAGACATGTTGGCTTAAATATTGCCAATATTATTGCTAAACATTATGGTACTTGGAATAACTTTAGGGTTCTTACCTCTAATCAAGATCCAGCTAGCGAATTGGCAGCAATTAGTGGTATAGGTCCCAAAATTGCAAATTCTGTTGTTGAATATATGGAAAATTATAATAATTTGCTCATTCTAGATGATTTAACACCTATTTTAAAGATAATTGATTATTCCAATAGGCAAGTGTATAGCAGCGAACTATCTAATAAGACTCTGGTGTTTACTGGATCGCTCACAAATATAACTAGAGTAATCGCAAAAGAATTAGCAGAAAAAGCAGGAGCGAAAGTTTCGAGTTCAGTTAGTTCTGCTACCGATTATGTTGTTGCTGGGACCGATGCTGGGAGCAAACTGGAAAAAGCTTTGCAGTTTGGGATCAAAATTATTAGTGAAAAAGATTTTATGCTGCTGGTTAAAAAGAGTGATGATTAAAATTAATAGAAATTATAATTAGGAGAAATTACATCAGAGCCATAAATATACAAATCAATATTTTCAATTAATCTAATATGTTGACATGTGATAACATTAGTCTAGTTCGGCAAAACATCCCAATCTTTGCTTCTCTGGGGTTTACTGCTGCTAAGCAAAGCTGTATCAAAATTTCTGGCCCAAACGGCAGTGGCAAAACATCACTATTACGTATTATCGCTCGTTTGATTCGTAATCATGGAGGAGTGATTAGATATAATGAGATTGATGTTGATTCAAGTTTGGACTACTACTATAGCCAACTGCTTTATATTAGTGATTTTGCTGCAATTGATTTTGCTTTATCGGTCGAAGAAAATGCTATCTTTTGGGCTAAGATGTATCATACTGAAGCAAATGTTTATGCTTCTCTTGAAGTTATGGGGCTGCTACATAAAGCAAAAGTAATTGCTGCCAGTCTATCTACTGGCCAAAAACAAAGATTAGGTTTAGCAAAATTGTTGTTAACCAATGCTTCTTTATGGTTATTAGATGAGCCATTCGCTCATTTAGATTTAGAAGGTTGTAAAATTTTAGCTAATATCATCAATGCAAAATTGGATAATGGTGGAATTGTTTTGTTCACCGGGCATGTTGCTGAAACTTATGGTATTGAAAGATATTTTAACCTAGATTTGACTAAGTTCAGTGTGGTATGAATAAAACCAAAGTAAAACATTATATGTAAAATTATCGAAATCACTTAAAAGTAAAATAATAAAAGAAATAATTATGAATTTAGCTTATGAACTTAAACCAAAACTACTATATACTTTATGGTTGCTAACTTGTCGTCATATTAAATTATTATGTCACAATACTCAACTATTCTATCACCATCTTTTCTCTCTCCTCGGGATTAGCGTTTTGTGGTATCTAAGTGCTGATATTCAATTGATGAGTCAAAGACAACTTTTCGGTATGGTGGTTTCATTACTGTTTATAATATCCCTATCGTCAAATTTTCTATTGTTGCGTTATGATTATGACCATAGATTTTTAGAACAAATTAGACTTGGCGGTATTTCGCTATTTTGGCTTTTGTTACTTAAATTTCTAATCAATTTATTATGTAATGTATCTATTGCATTTATATATTTGTCGCTGCTAAATTTTGTCTTAGACACTAAACTTTTTTTTCAACCGGAGATTATTATAAATTTAATAATAATCATAGCATTCATTAGTATTTTTGATCTTTTTGCCCAATCAATCCTTTTGGTTGGTAAGCAACAGTTGCTCGCAGCTTTAATTATTCTGCCCTTAATTATTCCTCAATTCATTTTTTCGTTGCTAGCTTTGAATGAATTTGGATATTTATGGCTGATGGCTGGAGTTTTTTTATTAATGTCTTGTTTACTGTTCGCTCTTGCGAACCATGCAGTGATTTTAAGTTTGGAAGAAAAATAGTTTGACTTTTAGCTGAGAATAGATTACTCAAGTTATTGTTATATGCCCTTATGGCGAAATGGCAGACGCGGCAGACTCAAAATCTGCTGCCTTCACGGGCGTGCTGGTTCAAGTCCGGCTAAGGGCACCATATAGCTAAGTTGATTTAAGTTTAATTACAACTGCTCTGGGATGACCTTGAAGATCAGAAGCTTCTTTGATTAATTCTAGTGTTTTGCTATATTGCTGAATAATTTCTTTGATCCCGTCTCGTTGAAGATAACCATGTTCCAAGATTGCAACGCCATCGATAGCAAGATGTTGATCGAGTTGTGATATGATAGTGCGATAGTGCGATAGTCCGTCGGCCATATCACTCAAAGCATTTAGTGGCTCATAGTTGCTAACATCAGGCATTAGATTTGATAACTCATTTTTTGCTATATAAGGAGGATTAGAAATAATTAAATTAAACTTAGTGGTCGGAAAATTTAAGATTTTTGCTGATTTTGCTGTTGGACTATTACTTATATTTTGAAAAAAATCGCTCAATATTAAGTTGCATTGTTTTTCCAAATTATGTTGCTGAATATTTTCTTTGGCTATTGCCAAAGCTTCAAAACTGATATCGACACCGATTCCTTGAATTTTTGATGATGATTCGAATGTTAATAATGAATTTACAATAGCAATAAGCAAACAACCACTGCCGGTACCTAGATCCAGAATATTATATTGACTTTTATCGTTTGTAATCTCAACTTGTTCAAGTTTTTGCTTTCCATATTTAATTGCTAGATCAACTAAAATTTCTGAATCTGGACGTGGTATTAAAACTGCTGGTGTGACTGTGAAATTTAGGCTGTAAAACTCTTTGTAGCCGATTATATAAGCTAGTGGTTCGAGTTGTTGACGTCTTTGCACCATTAATTTGAGTTGTTGTAGTTGTTCTACTGTAATAGTATCATCATAATATAAAATCAACATGACTCTATCAGTTATTTGCAGGAAGTGACAAATAATAGTCGTTGCTTCAGAAAAGGGAATAATTTTCGATGTAGTTTTGAGCCATTGACGTATGGTTATGGGATGACTTGAGGTGGATAAATACACAGATGGGTCGACATGAATTAATTGAGATTTAATATAATTATTATTAAAAAGTTAGAAAATGCAAATTTAGAAAATTAAAACAAAAAATTAAAAATCAGATTATGATTAAAATCAATTACTTGAGCAGTTATAGTAAATTAAGTTGGAGTTTGTCTAGAGAATAATAATCTCTAAGCTGAGGCTGTTGCGAGGGGGAAGGAAGTTAGTGGAAGTGATGAAGATTTTCGCGCGCCCTTTAAAAACCCTAATATACTCTGAGGTATATAAAGATTTAAGGGCGGATATTCGAAGCTAGATTATCTCTAAAATTTTTACCTCGCAACAACCTCAAGCTGTATAATTATTAGAATTTACTGAAAATGCTAATAATAGTCACACTTAGATTTTAATGAGAATATTTGATACGCAAACCTCAACTTAATTTACTATAAATTGGTTAGTTAAAGTTTTGCGG
>CALKVD010000028.1 GCA_937996615.1 uncultured Rickettsiales bacterium
ATGATGTCTCTTTATAGTGGTTTGAGAATTCAGGATTTTGTTGGTAAAATTATATCATGTGCTGGTGCTATGATTGCTGGAGAAATTCTGCATAACGAGATAGCACCATCATGCAGCAAGAGTACAAAAGTACTGTTGGCCCATGGCAGCTCTGATACTGTTGTTCCAGTCTTTGCAACCCAAGGGGCATATAAATTGCTACAATCTCTAGGTGTGGAATGTTCGATTATGATCGAGCCTGGTTTGGATCATAGTATCAACGATCAAATAATTAATGCAGCAATAAACTTTTGTTCCGGTCAATAATTATAATAATCGTTATTGTTTTTATCTTTTAATAATAACTCATTGTTATATCATCATATAGCAGTTTATTGCTAAAAACCTAAATTTAAGAACCTATTATACAACAAAAAATTTAAGATATGATTTTTTTGCGTCTTTGAATATTCGTTCTCAATGCTTTTGCTAATTTTTTTTGTTTTTCTTGCTGATACTGGCTTTGTTTGGTTTTGCAAGTATTAAAATCATCAATTATTGTGCTTTCCAACTGGCAGGAAAGATTTTGGTTTTTACTATTATCTTCTGCAATATTTTTATTTTGTATTGATTTTTTTAGATTTAATTTTGATAATTCTTTTTCCATATTATGATTATGAATTATAATTTTATATTATATAACAAAGCACGGATAAAAAAGCTATGGCAAAAACTGTTATGTAATTGTAAAACATAGCCAAATGCGCGAAACAACATACCAATTTTATACTAATTCAGCCATAGATATTGATATAGCAAATAAGTTTTTACTTAGCTTTCTATTATATTAATTTTGCTAGCTAAAGCAATTGTATTTTGACCTAAAAAGATCTTTCTTGTTTATTTAAGTGATGTAATATAATAATAGCGAAAGCTTTTGGTATTTTCTTAAAACTATAAAACTCTTTAAAATATTTAGATTAAGTAAAAATAAAGTCATTTGTGAAAAAATACAAGATCCAAAAATCAAATGACTATTCAAAGCCAGTAATAAAACGCACTGTCGCAATTAAAACAAACAAACCTAAAGATATAGGTAAAAAAACTTTCCATCCCAGATTCATCAGTTGGTCATAGCGATAGCGGGGGAGTGCGGCCCTGACCCAGATAAATATAAATAAACATAGAGAAACTTTTGCTATAAACCAAATAGATCCAGGGATAAAAGAGAGTGCTGCAAGGTTAAACGGTGGCAGCCAACCACCCATAAACATTATTGCTGCTATGCTACTCATTAAAATCATATTGGCATATTCACCAAGGAAAAATAAAGCAAAAGCCATAGATGAATATTCAACATGGTAACCTGCGACTAATTCGCCTTCTGCTTCCGGTAGATCGAATGGATGGCGATTTGTTTCTGCTAGAATTGAAATAAAGAATATGACAAAAACTGGAAAAAGCATTAAGTTAAAGTACCAAGGAGTTTGGGCTTGGGAGATAACAATTTCGCTAAGATTTAATGATTCAGCGATAATCACCACAGATAAAATACATATTCCAATTGCAAGTTCATAAGAGATCATTTGGGCTGCCGATCTGATTGCACCTAGAAAAGCATATTGCGAATTGCTAGCCCATCCTGCAATAATAATTCCGTAGACGCCAAGAGAAGAAATTGCGAGAAGATATAGCACGCCAACATTGAGATTGGCAATCACAAATTGAGAACCAACCGGTATTACTGCCCAGCCTAAAATTGCAGTGGTAAAAGTTATTAGTGGTGCAAGTAAAAATAAAAATTTATTAATTTTTTATTGCAATTAATAGATGTATTTGCAACTTATTGTAGAAATGACGCAAAATTTTCCCGTTTTCTGATTCAATTTTAAAAAGTATAAAATTATTAACTTAATGCTATCAGAAACTCACAAGGGTTAGAATCCTCTCTGTCGATAACTTATCGCAAAATCATTATGTTAATTATAGTATTTGAGACTATCTACTATACTTGATTAGAATTCTAAGCAGACTAACGATTAGCGAAGTAAGTACCCGCAGTATTAATTCTTAGCAATAATTAATACGAACAATAAAAAAACCAAATGACAGAAAATTATCTATAATACTGAAAGCTACGAAATAATTTTTTCAATTTCCTCCATAGTTCTTATCAAAACATCATTATGATTTTGTAAAACCTTAGAGGAATTGGTAATTATCTGGTTTCTTTTTTCTTGATTTGTGAGTAATAAAT
>CALKVD010000029.1 GCA_937996615.1 uncultured Rickettsiales bacterium
TAATGACTTGTTGGTTTGGGATTGGTTTGGTGCTAAGCGTAAATGCTAGCAGAAAGCAACGTGATCCACAAAATTTTTAGTTTTTTTATTTTTATGACTTCCAGCTTTAAGATGATCAAGTTATACTAGGTTTTGTTATATTCGAATAACCTTGCAATAAATTTGGTTTTTGCGTATAAAAGTTTAAGTTTCCAAATATTAATATAGCCCAAATAATAATGAATCTAACTAAAAAAACTCATATCTCGGCGCAGCACACCACAGAGGATAATGATAAAACTTCGACTGCACAAGAGTACCAACGTTTAGAAAAGCAACATGCTCGAGGTAAACTGGGTGCAAGGGAACGTCTTGAAGTTTTGCTTGACCCAGGTTCATTTAATGAAATAGATGGATTTGTTGAGCATCGGTGTACCAACTTTAACATGGAGCGAAATAAAATAGTGGGTGATGGAGTTATCACGGGGCACGGTACAATTAATGGTCGTTTAGTGATGGTGGCGAGTCAGGATTTTACTGCATTTGGTGGATCTTTAGGTGAAATGCAAGCAAAAAAAATCAATAAGATTCAAGAAATGGCGATGCGTTTATCAGCTCCAATTATTTTTATCAATGATTCTGGTGGGGCGCGTATCCAAGAAGGTGTTGATGCTTTAGCTGGATATGGTGAAATTTTTCAAAGAAATGTCAGGGCATCTGGAGTTATCCCACAAATCTCAGTTATTATGGGCCCTTGCGCAGGTGGAGCTGTTTATTCTCCTGCTTTGACTGATTTTACATTTATGGTACAAGGAACTTCATATATGTATCTAACTGGTCCGGACGTTGTGAAAACTGTGACCCATGAAAATGTGACCCACGAACAACTAGGTGGGGCTCGGGTTCATTCTACCAAAAGCGGAGTCTGTGATTTGGCATTTGATAATGACATAGAATGTTTGCAACAAATACGTAGGTTTTTTGATTTTCTTCCTAGCTCTAACAGATCTGGTGTTCCTAACCGTTTTGCTACCGATCCAGCTGATAGGGTTTCAATGTCGCTCAATAAAATTATTCCAGACAATGCTAATAAACCATATGATATGAAGCATATCATCTCGAAAATCGTAGATGAAGGAGATTTTTTTGAACTCAAGCCGGAATTTGCAAAAAACATTGTAACAGGTTTCGCGCGTTTTGAGGGCAGAACTGTGGGTATAATTGCGAATCAGCCGATGTTTTTAGCTGGGAGTCTTGACATTAATGCTTCAGTCAAGGCCGCAAGATTCGTTAGATTTTGCGATGCATTTAATATACCTATTCTAACTATCGTGGATGTTCCAGGATTTTTACCTGGAACTTCGCAAGAATATAATGGGGTGATACGTCATGGTGCTAAGCTATTATATGCTTACGCAGAAGCGACCGTACCTAAAATTACTCTAATAACCCGTAAAGCATATGGTGGAGCTTATATTGTGATGGGTTCAAAACACTTGAGTTCGGACATAAATTATTCCTGGAAACAGACCGAGATCGCAGTTATGGGTGCGAAAGGCGCTGTTGCGATTCTATATAAAAATAGCAATCTGAACGAAAAAGAAACAGCTAATAAGATTGCAGAATACCAAGAACGTTTTGGTTCTCCCCAAGTTGCAGCTTCTCGTGGATTTTTAGACGATATTATTTGGCCTTATAGTAGCAGGATGAAGATTTGCCAGGGATTTGCATTGCTTGAAAACAAATCTGTTGCAGAAGTATGGAAAAAGCATGATAACCTTCCTCTATAATCAATTTGGATAATATAGAGTATGACAACAAAATTTGGATATAGTTGGTTAAATAAAATTAAAATTATTAGCAAAGATAATAACTCTAAATTTTCGACTTATGCTGAGCAAGTTATATATAAAATTATCAATAGTTTCGGAAATTTAGCAATTATTGCTGCTTTATTGCTGTTGATTATTGCTTTACTTATTTCAGGTCCATACTACCTAAATCATGGCTGTTTCCATGATTTATTTATTCCATATAATGCTGCATACTCTTGGGAATTAGAACAAAAACTACACACGGAATTTCATTCTGCTTTAGGATGGATTTATCATTTTATAACCTACAATGCTCTTTGGTTGCTGAATTACTTTAGTCTTGATCCTATATACATATACCAAATGTCTGCATTGATCTGGTGTGTTATTTTTATAGTGTTTTACTATGCAAGCAATTCAGTATTAATAAAACCAATACCACCGAGTATTTTAGCAGTAGCGATTGCGGTTGCGATTAGTGGCAAAATGCTATGTGTAACTAATATGTCGAAGATGCCTTGGTATGCAACATATAACCGTCATATGTGGGGATTAGTTCTGTTGCATGCAGCTTTTTGTATTATGTTTTGCTTGGAAGTTTTAGCGACAGAAAATCGTCTAAAAAATATTAGATCTATAACCGGAGTCGCAATCATTAATTCTTTTGCCGTCTATATCACTCTACATTATAAAATCAGCTTTTTGCCAATCGCAGCTGCTTTTGCTGCTATCACTACTTTTATTCTGGCATCTAGGCTATGGATTATCCATATATTAATCAGTGTGATAGTTTTCCTAGGATTGGTCTTGTTAACGGTTTTATTTGGATATGATTACTATGGTTATTATATTGATCTAGCAAAGGCTTCAAGAGGTAGGATCGAGCTTCCAAGGGGGATGTTGGACGGTATTCTACAAGTTGTTATAGGATTGCCATTGGCCGCTTTATTAATATCTCATCGACCGAAATATATATTAGTGATGCTTGTAATATGTATAAGCCTTGGTATAGCTGTATTTGCTGACTTTATGCATCCAGTTTTTATGGTTTTACTTTTTATCGGGATGGGGTGGTACCTAAATTATTATAGTCAAGAAAATGAGTTATCTCAGAGTGATAACTCATTTTCCATGAGATTTCTTAGACCAAAAATTGCGTCCTGGTTTGCACTCTTGATTCCGCTAGTGTATCTATTGGATTTTGCTTCGGTGACGAATTTTGTGCTACATAAGTTTGATATCTATCATAAACGCAATGACGTTTTTAGAAGCTTTGAGTTTGATTATTATAACCAGAAGAATAATTCTCATCAAATATTGCAAAATAGCGATCATCACCAAAATATCTATAAACTAAATTATAAGTTTGGTCGTATCGAAAGTGTTGCGCACATTAAACAATATTTTGATGACGTTGATAGCAAAACTCTTGGATTAGGTCGGTTTTTTATTGCTTCAGTACGTGATAAGTATATAAACATTCTTGATCAATCCTACTACTTTGATTCTGTTGATGAAGGATTGCAGACTCTCAAAGCAATCCCAAATTATCGTAACTTAAAAATAGCTTCTACAGATTTTAGCAATCCCTTCCCATTTCTGCTACAAACTCCAATCCCTAAAAACTCCGAAAATTGGCTGCATCCAGGTACAACGATTAAAACTAATGAGTTGCCAAAATTATATGAAAACATGTTATTAGATGCTGATATTGTTATGGTGCCAACTAGTACTGGTGATGATGTTTTATATAGAATCACAAAATTTGGCACAAGGATTAGCTTATATCCATTTAAAAAACAATTGAATTGTGAGTTTTATTACTATAACTCCCGGCACAATGATCCATTTATCCCATTTAAAGCAACTGCAAGTTGGATATATTTCATCAGAAAAGATTTGGCTTTAAAATTAGAACTAAATCAAATTCCCGGTTATATTGAAAACAAGGAAAACATTGCGAATGTTTGTTTAAACAATAATTACAAAGTAACTAAAAAAAATGTTAAGTGATGCTAAAATACGACTGCAATTTCTTCGGTTTATAGCTGTTGGTTTGTTATCTACTACAATAAATTATGGAATTTTTAGTTTATTGTATGGATTATTTGGATTTTATTATTTAATCGCATCGTTTTTTGGCTTCATTAGCGGAGTAATGATCGGATATCCAATTAACAAGTATTGGACTTTTGGTATAATTGAGCAAGACAACAAAATAAGTCTGCTGAAATATATTAGTGTATATATTTGTTCCTTGATATTGGGGCAAATGTTTCTTTACTTTTTTGTAGAATACCTAGGATTTGCTATTCTATTAGCTAATTTTTTTATGATCTGTATCACAACTGTTACCAATTTTATCGGGATTAAGCTTTGGGTATTCTATAGTAGATAAAATATACAACATCAATATCATGAGCAACTTATTATGCGATAAAAATTTCGTATTAAATAACAATTAATTATTATTTAATACTTCCCATTATAAAATCTTTGATTATAATTTAGGCCGGGCAAGATGATAAATTAGCCTGAAAAAACATTATCACATAATCTATTATATTACAAAAATCAACTAATGACAAAATACAAAGTCAATAATGCTTATGGCATATTTTTCATGTTGCTGAATACTTTTTCTCTTGCTTTGCTCTATGCAGTCAGTAAACAAGTGACGCAAACGATGCCATCAACCCAAGTTGTATTTTTTTACAAAATAATTGTATTTATAATGGCTATGCCTTGGATGTTTAGAATAGGCATTAGTGTTTTTCAAACGCCACAATTAAAATTACATATAATCCGAGGATTTCTAAGCATTTGCGGTTCTATGTTTTTTGTTTATGGATTAAAACATGCAGGATTAACTAGCAGCACCGCTCTAGGCTATCTAGAGCAAGTACTTTGGGTTATTATAGGTGTGACATATTTCAAAGAAAAAATGACTGGCACCAAGATTATTGCAATTATGATTAGCATTGTTGGGGCAGTGCTAATAGTATCACCAAAGCTTTTTAAAGGAATATATAATTGGGTGGAAACTGGCACTTGGTCAAACGAAGCTTCGTCGTTTAACTATTATTATATTTATATAATATGCGGGATTCTTTTTTGGGCAGCTAACTCTACTGTGATCAAAGTTTTGGGGCGAACAGCGAAAAACGAAACGCAAGTTTTCTATGTAATGCTATTCGCAATGATTTTTGGTGCTCCAGCTGCTTTAATCAAGTGGTCATTTGTAGACTATGGTTTTGTTACTCTTCCTGCTTTTTCAGGATTACAGGAGGTTAGTATATCTAGCTCACAGTGGATTTACTTAACTATTTTGGCGATATGTTATTTTATTCATGTTATATCATTTTTTCTTTCAATGCGCTATAGTGATATGTCGGTCATAGCACCGTTTGAATATAGTAAAATGGTATTTACTGGATTTTTTGGAGTTATCATATTTAGCGAAATTCCAAGCATTGAGTCTTTTATTGGCTATGTAGCTATTATAGCTGGAGGCGTTGTAATGGCCTATGGTGAATATAGATATCGGCAAAAAATCAGAAAAATGCAGGAGATACAAGCAGAAGCTGTTGTCTAGTGGTTGGAATCTAGCTAGTAATGCTGCTGGATATGGCAGTGATTATTTTGAAGTTAAATTGATTTTAGTTGGATAAATCTTTGGAAGGATTTTTGACTGCTTGGTTGCTTTTTCTTTTATGAATAAAAACATAGATCGCAATTGCTAGCCCCCCCCCTATTATTACTGTCCAGTTTAGATTTTTGATATAGCGAGCTACTAATTCTTCGTTACTTCCAATTATATTACCTAATACAACTAGAAGTATAACCCAAATTGCTCCTCCTGAGCCAGTATAAATGCAGAATTGTTTTAGATTCATTTTGCCTAATCCAGCAGGGAATGAAATGAAATGTTTTAGTCCTGGCATTATCCTTCCAATAAAAACTGAGATGGGGCCATGTTTTTTGAAGAAACCCTCAACTTTAGCTAATTTTTCTTCGGTAAAAAAGACATATTTGCCGTACTTTTGTACTAGCGATCTGCCATAATGGTATGCTATATAGTAATTGATCAACGCACCACAAATATTACCTAGAATAGATACTACCAAAACTATCCACATTTTCATCAAACCTTTCGCCACTAGAAAGCCCGCAGGAATCAAGGTAAGTTCGTTCGGTATTGGGATAAATGTTCCTTCAACCATTGTCATGATAAAAAGTCCTAGATAGCCTAGAGATTCAACTAGGTTGACAAGTTCGATGAATAACTGATACATAATGAGTAGTTTATATATATAACTAGAAATGCTTTATAACATTTGACATTTATTTTAGCAACTCTAGAGTTGATAATCAATTTTTAGTAACTTAGCATAATTTTATGAAAACAGATATTTTAGAAGAAATAATTCAAAGTGAAAAACAACATAAAACCGACAAATTGCTTAAGGCTTTGGTTTTAATTATAGCTTCAATTGGAATTGTCGCAGTGATTATTGCAATTGGGATGAGTTTATTTAATAATCATAAAACAAATAAGTCTTATATGGAAGCGACCCAATTGTTCCAGGGTTTAAGTCAACTCAGTCAGAATAATCAATTAAACCCAGAAAAAGCATCAGAAAATTTTAAAAAAGCTGTTGATATTCTTGAAAACATCGCTAAAAATGACTCAACTTATGGTGCAATTGCAAGCTTCTATCTGGCATCTCTCAGCGCTTTACAAAATGATCCAAGTCAAAATATTTTCCAATATCAGCGAATTGCAGATAACAAAAATTATGATAACATATTTAGAGACTATGCTATTATTTCTGAGATGATGTCGAGATTAATGCTAAATAAAATTGAGCCTGAGAAAGCGGTTATCAAGCTTAATGATATAGCACAAAATAAAGATCGACGTTCACCCTTTCATTTGTCTTCTTTGATGCTGCAGACTGGGTTATATGCTAGTAAAGGTGATAAGGAAAATTCTCTTACAACAATCAATAAAATTATTAGTGATACCAAGGTCACTAATAATATGAAAGTTATTGCAAATGGTATGAAGCAATATATAGAAAGTCCTGCTTTTACTGAAGCAGTAAAGTCAACCAGCAAATAGATTGTGGTTTTAGATTCGAATCTGTTGTAGCAATTGCTTATTTATCGCTTGACCATAGCTCTAATCAGATTATTATATCCTGA
>CALKVD010000030.1 GCA_937996615.1 uncultured Rickettsiales bacterium
AATTTTTATTGCATCAAAAGCTTTGGCACAACAAATTGAAATGGGTAAAAAAGCCACACTAAGCGAACTTATAAGAGTGATTGGCAATAGCCAACGCAAAACAGTGGTAGCTCTAGCCTGCACCCATTTTTTATTCGCTGAGCAAGAAATTCAAAAAGAAATAGCTAAGCACTACACTAGTACGATAGCAAACCACAATGAGAACCAAACACTTAATCCAATTGAAATATTCGATCCAGCAAAAGCTATTGCAATCCAAGCAAAAGAACAATTAATAGCCGAAAAATCAGAATCAAAGCAAAATTTATTAATTAGTGTTTATTCTACTGGTAATATTAGCGATAATTTTATTACTAAAGTCTACGCAACTTTGGATAGTCAACAGATCAGTTTCTATAGCCCCCTTCCGTTATAAATCAGTACAATCAATAGTTGTTCCGAAAGCTTTTTCTGACACTTAAATTTTAATCATCTTTTATTTGCAAATTATCTGATTTTATTCTTTTAGCTAAATTGGCTTAACAATAGGGATAACATGCTGTATTGCTACAGTTAAACATTTTTACCTCAAAATATGCATCATCGTAATATTATCGCGATACATTAAATAAACACTCCAGTACCTTGCTTAATCTCCCAACCTACTAACTAGATGCAGCAGCACTGCTAGCTGTGTTAGGCACAAAACCTTTGAGCTTTTTTGCTCTGTTAGGTTTTCTGAGTTTTCGCAAGGCTTTCGCTTCAATTTGCCTGATTCTTTCCCTTGTTACTGAAAACTCTTTGCCGACTTCTTCCAAAGTATGTTCAACGTTCATTCCAATACCAAATCGCATCCGCAAGACTCTTTCTTCCCTCGGGGTAAGCGAAGAAAGCACTCTAGTTGTAACCTCACGCAAATTCGATTTGAGAGCCGACTCCAAAGGCTGTACCGCACTTTTATCTTCAATAAAATCAGCTAAAACACTTGATTCATCTGGGCTAATTGGGTTTTCAAGACTCATTGGTTCTTTAGCAATTTTTAGCACTTTCGAAACCTTTTCCACCGGAATACCGAGACGATTAGCAATTTCTTCTTGTGTTGCTTCATGTCCAATTTCATGGCTAATTTGTTTGGCAGCTCGCAAAACCTTATTAATAGTTTCAATCATATGTACTGGAATACGTATAGTTCTTGCTTGATCAGCAATAGATCTTGTGATTGCTTGGCGTATCCACCAAGTGGCATAGGTTGAAAATTTATATCCGCGACGATATTCAAATTTTTCGACTGCTTTCATCAACCCGATATTGCCTTCTTGAATTAAATCGAGAAACTGTAGTCCGCGATTGGCATATTTTTTAGCAATTGAAATAACAAGACGCAAGTTCGATTCTATCATCTCTTTTTTAGCTGCATTAACCGCCCTGTCAGCTTGCCGCAACATTGTCAAATGTTCTTTAAATTTTGGTAGATCTAGACCTATTTCATTAGATAATTTATTCATATCAGCAATAATTTTAGCTGATTCTAGCAACCATTCTTCTTTTTTAAAGAGTTTTGGCTTATTTTTCTTACAATTTGATCCAATTACAACCCAAGCACTGCTACTTTCTTGCTTTACAAGATACGATTCAAGAAAAGCGTCCCGATCAATATAATATTTACTGACTAACTTGATAATCTCATTTTCTATTTGTGCAATTTTTTTACTATAATATTGTGATTTTTCAGTTAGCTGTAGAATAGCATTTTCATTCAAACGAATTTCGTAAAACAAATCTCCCAGCATCGTTGTTGCTACCTGATATTGTTGATCTAACTCTGATATTTTAGTATCAGAAATTAACTCTTCACTTGTATAGAATTCTACTCTTTGTTTTTGTAATTCCAGAATTTGCTCAGCTTTATCAGCAGCTTGTGTTAGAATATCTAACACTTTGGGACGCAATGCATTTTCTATATCTGAGACTGAAGTTCCATTCAACGAATTATCATCATCGTTATATTCATCATCACTATCATTTTCTATATCTACTTCATCGTTTACTTCTGGAAGACTATACTGGTTAAATTCATGTGAATACATAGCATCCAGATCTATTATATCACGAAGTAATAGCGATGTTTCATTTAAGCCTTTGGACCACTCAATGATTTGCTTTAGGGAAAGAGGTAAAGACGAAAGATGACGCAGTTTAGCAAATCTTTCATTTTCTATCCGTTTTGCGACCTCTACTTCTCCTTCTCTGCTCAAGAGAACTCGATTACCCATCTGGTGCAAGTACATACGAACAGGGTCAGTATTACGACTTTCAACAGAACCAGAATCTTCAACAGAACCAGAGCTGTAGTTTTCGTCACTGTCGTCAAATTGAATCTCTTCATCAATATCCTCATCAACATCATGACTCATAATAGAATCATCATCAAACCCAGGAGGATTAAGGTCTAGGGATTGATCCCCAAATTCCTGATCCAAAATATCAGCCTGGATTGCAAGATCCTCTGATAAAGGTTTTTTAGGAAACTTAGATCTAATGTTATGCTCTGATGTCATTTCTTATATCTTATTGTTATAATTTTATTTATTTGTTCTATCAAAATAATATTGTAGCTAGATGCTAGTTTATTGCGCTATCACAAAACATATTAAACATGCTTCACAAATTAACTTAATCAGTTTACCATTTTTTGTTGAAGGAGGTACAGTTTTTTTAACTCTAGCAAATTATTTTCCATTTCCACCATTTCATCTTGGCTATATTCTTGGCTATGATACAAATCCGATATTTTATTTTCTATGTCTTTTATTTGTTTAAAAATAATATAGGTACAATGCAATTGATAACAACGCATAAAAGTTGTTTTGTCAACAAGTACAACCAAAGAGTGTAATTTCTCAACTAACTTACGAGCTGAAGAAGATATTTCTGTATTATTATTGTATATATAGCAACGTATTTCTTCTAGAATATCGTTCGAGATTTCCAAACGCCACAATAACTCATACAGCTCTTGATCTTCCATCAACTCTTGGTTTTGGAGCAATATTGCAAACATAACCTCAAGATTATCTGTAATTCCTAAATCCTTTCTCTTTTCCTTTAAAAGTTCTTGTTCCTTGGCTTTGATTATAGAAATATTTTTGCTATACCCCAAAACGCTAAAATTTTTTCTTAAGTTTCTGACATATTGCCAGTATATATTTTCAAGATGTGATTGGTATTCTTTGCGTAATATATGGTTCTTGATTGCTTGTGTAGTTTTTTGCAAATTCTGACGTAACAGAGCCTTTTCTTCTGGTGAAGGACTTTCTGAAAGTTTGGAGATTTGATGCTGAGCTATAAAATCAACGACCCCTACTGCTTGTGGCATTACATTATTATTCCAGTATTGTATACCATTTTTTGTCAAAACTTCATCTGGATCTTTGCCATCCTTCAATAACAAAAACCGCACAGTACACTCTGGACTAATATATTCAAGTGAAGCAACTGCTAACCTAAGCATTGCGTTTTGACCCGCCACATCATTGTCTAAACAAACGATCGGGCTAGGATCATATTTCCAAATATATTGCAACTGCTCAACTTTAACATTTGCTCCTAAAGGAGCGATAGCAGTCCCAAAACCGTGATTAGCAAGTGATAAAACATCCATATAACCTTCAACAACCAGTAAATGCTCTTTTTGATTATTACCACTTTGTTGAGAATTGATTTTTTTATCACGCAAATATTTTTGAGCAGCAAATAACCCATAAAATACCTGGCTTTTATGAAATGCTTCAGTCTCTGCGCTGTTAATATATTTTGCAACTTCGTTATTTTTATCAATAATCCTACCACCAAAACCAACGACTTTGCCAGAACTATCCAAAATCGGAAAAATTATCCTTCCCCCAAAAGGATTTTTCAACTGCCCATTTCTATTAACCAAAACTTTTGCATCAATCAAATCATTTTTACTGAATTTCTCCAACATAAAATTAATAAATTCTGTGCCGCTGCTTGGAGCATAACCTAGTTGATAAGAAATAATTATTTGACTTCCCAGTCTTCGCTGTTTGAGATATTCTTCTGCTAGATGGTTTTGATTATTCAGAAGTTGCTCATGATACCACTTGGCAGCACAAGTGTTAATTTCAATGATTTTTTTTGCATTGTTATATGAATCCAGGTTTTTTTGGTTAATCTCAAGTTTAATCCCCGATTCATCAGCTATTTTCTGAACAGCATCAACATAATTCAAACCATTTCTTTGCATTACAAAAGCTATAACGTCGCCGTTAATCCCACAACCAAAGCAATGGAAAAATCCTTTGATTTCACTGACAGTAAATGATGGTGTTTTTTCATTATGGAAGGGACATAGGCCCAAAAATTCACCATGGGATTTTTGTTTTAACGAGACCGTTTTACCGATATATTCCCGTATATTTATTTTACTCTTGATTATATCACTGTTAATCACGATGTATTTACAAGTAGGTTGAAGTTTTTCTTTTTGAGTATTACTTAGTTATTTTTAGCTAGTGGTTTTGGCTTTTTTTATATAACTCGAGGGTTTTAAACTTTTATTTTGTGTTTTAGATGATTTTTTAGCTATAGATTTATTGATGGATTCTGCTTTTGTTCTGGTAGCTGATTTACTTTTAGATCTAGGGTTTTTACCATCTTTTACAACTTTAGCATTCTTTAGGTTAATTGCTTCAATAGCTTCTTCGACAGTTAGATTAAGAAAATCTGGCCTTCTTATAGAAACAAATTGACCATCATGTAGCACATATGGTCCATACATCCCAACCCCAAGTTTGATTTCCAATCCTGTGTCTTGGTGGATCCCGATGACTTTAGGCAAAGAAACTAGAGCCAAAGCTAATTCTGTAGTTAGCTTATCTAACGGAATTGAAGCAGGAACTTTAACATTTTTGCCTTTCTTATCACCAGTCTCCCCTAGACGAAGGTAGATACCATATGGTCCTTTATTTAATGTTATTTCCTTGTTTGTTGCTGGATCAGTTGTAATATGTTTTGGATATTTTTCATCAACGCTAGGTAGCTCAACACTATCACCGCCGATTGTAACACCAACGTTGCGCAAATAATTACAATCTGGGTAAGCTGAGCAACCAATGAAACAACCGCTTTTCCCTGTACGTAGAGAGAGATGGCCCTGTTTGCATTGGGGACAGCTTGTACCGTTTTCATGGAATAGGTATTCATGCAATATGTCTTCTATTTTTTGCATAATCTCTATTCTATCCATATGTATAACTTGATCGGATATTTCGTGGAACCCTCCCCAAAATCCTTGTAAAACATGAACATATGTTTCGTCACCGTGGGCTATTTTATCAAGATTTTGTTCCAACTCAGCAGTAAAATCATAGCATACATAATTGTTGAAAAAATTTGTCAAAAATGCACTAACAACTTCTCCGCGAACACTTGGAACAAATCGTCTTTTTTCTCCTTCTTCAACATATGAACGTTTTCTCAGAGTTTCAATTATGCTAGGATAGGTTGAGGGCCTACCAATCCCAAGTTCCTCCATTTTTTTAACTAGACTTGCTTCAGTATAGCGAGCTGGTGGCTTTGTTTCATGTTTATTTTTTTCGATTTTTTTAGCGATAATTTCTTGACTTATAGCTAAACTAGGCATAATTCGGTCGGATTCGCTATTATTTTCGCTTTTATTGGATGATTTTACCGCTAAAGGCTGATATACTGCATAAAACCCAGGGAATTTAACCACACTACCAGATGCCGAGAAAATACCAGCCTCCTTTGAGTTTTTGGTTGCCGAGATAAGAACTGTAGTGCTTTCTAGAATCGCGTTGTTCATCTGGCTGGCAATAAAACGCTTCCATATTAATTCATAGAGATCATATTGGTCACTTGGTAGATGGTTTTTAACTCTACTAGGAGATAAGGCAACATTGGTCGGTCTAATTGCTTCGTGGGCCTCTTGAGCATTTTTGCTTTTATTTTTGAATATACGCTTTGAGGCTGGAAGGTAATTTGGACCATACTTGCTGCTAATAAAACTTCTTGCAGACTCAATTGCTTCAGGGGAAATAGAGACACTATCAGTTCTCATATAAGTTATCAAACCAACTAACTCCCCGTCAATATCAACTCCTTCATAAAGCTTTTGCGCTGTTTTGCTTGTTCTTGCCGCAGAAAACCCAAGTTTGCTCGACGCATCTTGGATCAAGGTTGAAGTTGTAAATGGAGGTTGAGGCGATCTTTGAATATCTTTTTTAGTTTGGTCAACAACAAAATAATTACCATCTATAACCGTTGCCAAGATTTTTTCAGCTGTTGCTTGATTGTTAATCGACATTTTATCAAGCTTTTTACCATCAAAAACCGTCAATTTAGCGATAATACTCTCGTCTTGATTATTTTTATCATCAACTAAAAACTCAGCGTCTATTGTCCAATATTCCTCAACCTTGAATGCCCTAACTTCTTTTTCTCGCTCACATATAAGCCGCAAAGCAACCGATTGAACTCTCCCAGCAGAACGGCTTCCAGGAAGTTTCCGCCATAAAATCGGCGACAAGGTAAATCCTACTAAATAATCCAAAGCCTGCCTTGCTTGTTGGGCATGAACCAGATCCATGTTTATTTTTCTAGGATTTGCTACGGCTTTTTTTATTGCTGTTTTCGTTACTTCTTGGAAAGTTATGCGTTTGATCTTTGACTCAATATTCGGGATGTTGCTAGCTAAAATTTCAGATATATGCCAAGAAATTGCTTCTCCTTCCCTGTCGGGATCGGTTGCTAAATAAATTGCATCTGATTTTTTTGATGATGATATAATATCGTGCAAAACCTTGTCTGACTTTGCTTGTATTTCATAATCAACTTTGAAATCTTTGGTCTCAAAGTGAACCGCGCCAATTCTTGAGGGAATTCCTCTAATATGCCCATAGGAAGATATAACCTTAAAATCTGATCCAAGATATTTGTTTATTGTTTTAGCTTTGGCTGGTGATTCAAC
>CALKVD010000031.1 GCA_937996615.1 uncultured Rickettsiales bacterium
TGCTAGAGGTTTATGCACCATTAGCAGGAAGATTTGGTCTTGGAAAATTTAAAGAGATTTTAGAAGACGGTGGTTTTGCGATTTTATATCCTGGACTTAGAGAATCATTACTCCAAAGAATAGCCTATCTAAACGAAATTCCTAAATCGATTAATGATTCTGACACGATCAGCGCTTTCATGATTAATATATATAATTCCATCACCATGAATGGCATATCTGCTATCGTTGACGGCAGAGAAAAAGAAGTATATTCAATCTGGAAGAAGATGGTAGATAAAAAAATAAAATTTGAGAAGCTATCTGATATATTCGCAGCCAGAATTATAACCGACACAGTTGCTAATTGCTATAAAGCCTTGGGTATTATACATTCAACATTTTCAGCTGTTGAAGGCAAATTTAAGGACTATATCAGTAGTCCAAAGGCGAACGGCTATAAATCAATTCATACCGTAGTTCTGGGACCCAATCTTTATCCAATTGAAATACAAATTAGAACTGAACAAATGCATAGAGAAGCTGAATTTGGAAATGCAGCACATTGGCTATATAAACAAGTTGATACAACCAGATCAGAACTTACATCGACGGTAGGTTCCAAAAGAAAATCAAGACAAGAACCAGAAACAATAGTTACCAACCAGGCACAATCTATTAGTGCTATAGATTCAAATGAAAATGATATATTTTGCTTTTCGCCAGTAGGCGATATCATCAACCTACCTCCAGGTTCAACAGCTTTGGACTTTGCTTTTCATATACATTCATGCATAGGAATCACTGCCTTCAAAGCAAAAATCAATCATCAAATTAAGCCGCTGCATTCCAAACTAAAGAATGGTGACCAGGTGGAAATTATGTGTAAATCATATCCCACTGTTAACCAAGACTGGCTTAATGTTATAACAAGCGATAGAGCTAAAAATTCTATCAAAAAATATATTAAAGAAAGTTCGAGAAATGAATTTGAAACAATTGGGCGCCAAGTTCTAATCAGCCAGCTAGGAACTGTAGGAATGAATTACAGTAAAAAAATTATCAAGAAAATACTACCTTATTTTGGAAATATTTCAATACGCGAACTCTTAAACGGGTTGGGACATGGAACAATCGATCATGAAAATGTTATCCAAAAAATAAGAAAACACTATGATCAAGCCCCAGTCATTCAAAGCGCCAAGGCAATAAATCTAATCAAAAACTACAAAAAAGATGTTGTAAATTTTGCCGATAATGAAGGAGGTATATTTGCCAATCTAATACAAAATATGGCAATACATCGTAATCATTGTTGCTATCCTTTACCAGGTGAGAAAATTATGGGAATCTTTATAGATAATAATGGAATAGAAATCCACAAAGTTGAATGCTTGCATGCAAAAATTGAAGACCCAAATCGACTAGCTTTTGAAATGCAGTGGAGTGGTGACGGCCATGATTGCTACCATGCCGGAATAAGGATATTAATAGCTCATAAAATTAACAGCTTAGCCATAATAGCTTCAATAATAGGACAAAAATTGGTTAATATAGTCAACTTCCATATAATTACCCAATCAATCGATTTTTATGAAGCTATAATAGAAATAGAAGTAAAAGGATATTCTCACTTAGAAGATGTTATTGTAGCTTTATCAGCAACAGATGTCGCTTGTATGGTTGAGAGAATATGAAATGTGAGAAGAGTTTAATACATGATAATTTATATGATATATTAGGTATTGATGAGAATTTGATTGTAGCAGAAAAATCAAATATTAATTATTGGCTAAATCAGTACACCGAATTATTGCCTCGCCTAACAGAAGCTAAGCAGCAAAACAAAGTTTTGGCACCAATGTTATCTTATATCAATAATGCAATCTTAATTGCAGAAAAATTTCATTCTTATTTTCATTTCGAGCAATCTTTCGCCTATACAATTGCAGCTTATTGTCAGTATATTGCAATTATAGCTGGACTAGCTATAAAAGAATCAATCTCGGATTATATCAAACGACTATACTATTATATTGACAAGGCTCTTGTTCAAGATCACTTGAACTTGCAAATCAAAGTTTTAGAAGAGGTAGGAAAGCAAATTATTACTATTGATAGTAATTTTAGTATACAAAGAATTATACCCTTAGCTCAAATTTTATCATATAACAAAGATTACAGGTGGGAAAAAGATTTTTTAGAATTTGCTACCAGCAGCAATAATATCTTTATTAATGAAAGATCAGATATAATGGTTTTAGATAATTTATTAACAACTATTTATCAACTGGCAGAAGATTTATATACAACCAAAGGTTGCCAAGGCGCAATTCAAAAAATTGAAGAAAACCTGGAAGAACAAAAAAAAATAATCTTTCAGTCACATAGGCTATATGTAGGCCAAGCTGTATTAGAAATAAGTAAAATAATCAGCAATAAAAAAGATAGACCTAATATAACTTTTAATACATTGGGCAAAACTAAAGATGAGGCGGATCATTTATCTGATCAGCTAAACTCAATTGCTCGTGCCCAAGCTAAAATTAACAAAGCAATCACGATCATCGAACGAGGCCATCAAAGATACCATAAATTTGCCTCAATAATATATAATATGAGAGCAAATATATACAGCATCCAAAACGAGTATTATCTAGCACAAAACGATAAAATTAAGGCTGATAATCTCGATACTTGATAACATACTTGCTTAATAATTTAGCATTATAGTACCAGAACAGCACAGGGCTGCGGACAAAAGAATAAAGTACTGTAATGATTTTATTGCTTTTGGCAGCCGTGTCTGAAGTCTATATAAATAGTGCTTAAGTTCTATTTAGAACTTGCAACTGCTTCCTTAAGCTTTTTACCAGGAGCAAACTTAGGTTTTTTAGTTGCAGGCACATTTATTTTTTTACCATTTTGTGGATTAGTTACAGTTTTTGCTGCTACCTTAACCACTTTAAAGGTTCCAATACCAACAAAGCGTATGTCGCTTCCTTTGCATAGAGACTCGCTCACAGTACGCCAAAAATGATCTAGCATTCTGGAAGCTTCAGCTTTGGTAATTTTAGCATTTTGTGCAAAATGCTCTAAGAACTCTGCTTTATTCACAGTGTACCTCAATGTATAAAATTATTGTTGTGGCATTTTACATATTCATAAAACGCTCATACTATAAACCCTAATACGCTACAAAAAGCTTGGCAAGTGATTTTTTCTGATTTTGCTAACTAAATACTACTTATGATTGTATTTTGCTGCAGACAGCAATATATCTATACTATAAGTTTGAATATGCATGATGCAAAATATTATCATCATATTATGCATTTAGTGGTTGCTAAATTGGTCATTTGGAGCAAAAATGTAATAGTCTAAAATTAATTTTAAATTATTTAAATTATTAAACCAATATGGATAAACAAGCAGCGATAGATAATGCATTACGTATGATTAAAAAAGCATATGGCGAAGGATCAATTATGTATCTTGGGCAAAGACCCAATCTTGATGTTGGGGTTATCTCTACCGGTTCATTAGGATTAGATATTGCTTTAGGTGTAGGAGGATTGCCGAGAGGTAGAATCATAGAAATTTTTGGTCCAGAAAGTTCCGGCAAAACAACCTTGGCCTTGCATGCAATTGCCGAAGCACAAAAAATTGGTGAAAAATGTGCGTTTATTGACGCCGAGCATGCGTTAGATCCAGTTTATGCTAAAAAACTAGGTGTTAAAGTTGATGAATTAATAATATCTCAGCCAGATACCGGAGAACAGGCCCTAGAAGTTGCTGATGCATTAGTCAGATCTGGCGCTATAGGGATTGTTGTCGTTGATAGCGTCGCAGCATTAGTTCCAAAAGCAGAAATAGATGGAGAAATGGGTGATAGCCATATGGGCTTACAAGCCCGCTTAATGAGTCAAGCTTTGAGAAAGCTAACTGCGACAATCTCTAAAAGCAATGGTATTCTAATTTTTATTAATCAGATTAGGATGAAAATTGGAGTGATGTTTGGCAATCCCGAAACAACTACTGGCGGTAATGCTTTGAAATTCTATGCTTCCGTTCGGATAGATGTTCGTAGAGTTGGCACAATTAAAGATAAAGAGGATGCAGTTGGTAACCAGACTCGTGTTAAAGTTGTAAAAAACAAAGTAGCACCTCCTTTCCGTACTGTAGATTTTGATATTATGTATGGCGAAGGCATCTCCCATATCGGCGAAATTATTGATATGGGCGTTCAAGCAGATATTATTGAAAAATCAGGCTCTTGGTTCTCTTATAATGGTACCAGGATAGGACAAGGACGCGAAAATGTTAAAAAATATTTGCACGAAAATCCTACAATGGCTGCTGAAATAGAAGCAAAAATTCGCGTTAATGGTTCTGCTGCTGTTACCTATAACGAAGATGGTGAGGTTGCTACCACTAGTGCAGAATAATTTTTAGCTAAACCTTTAGGATCAATGCTAAAGGTTCGCCGACATTTTTTTAAACAAGATTTAATCATGCTAAAAACATGGCCAAAATATCTATTAATCATAGCATTATTCCTTGGATTTGATAACCTTTGCTTCAACCAAAACCCTTCGTTTGCTAATTCTAACCAAAAGCATACTGCATCGATTGAAGCGGACACGATAAGTTATGATAATACGAACAATCAAATTGTAGCACAAGGCAATGTAATAGCACAAAATCAAGAATATCAAACAAAAACAGAAAAAATAATTATAAATCATCATAAAAAAACTGCCTCGTCTAAAACCCAGTCGGTAATTAGTAGTCTAAACAAAGAAGACAATTATTGGGTTGAAAAATTTAATTTTGATTATGGCAAAAAAACTGGCACACTTGATAATATCAATGCAAAATTAAATAATAATCAAATTACTTTTAAAGCAAAAAATATCGAAGTCCGAGACAAAAAATATATTTTGCATGATGTTATTGCAACACCTTGCAAAATCTGTGATATATGCGACACACGCGAAGCATTATGGCAACTGCGCGCAACAAAAATACAAGCTAGTGATGATGATATATTCTATAAAAACGTATCTTTTGATTTGCGAGGCAAGCCAATTTTATATCTACCTTATTTTAAAACGCCTGGATTGAATTGCACTCGTCGCAGTGGTTTTTTGATGCCAAAGTTATATTACAATAACAAATGGGGAATTGGAATAAGATTACCATATTATTGGAATATAATGCCTAGCATGGATTTTACTATATCAACCAGCTTATAT
>CALKVD010000032.1 GCA_937996615.1 uncultured Rickettsiales bacterium
ACCAATGATCTGGTAGTCTTCGTGACCCTTACCAGCAATTAACAATACATCTTCTGGTTGTAGTAAATTCAATGCTGTTTTGATTGCAATTAGCCTATCACCAATTTCGATCAAAGATCCGCAGTCAAAAGGTTCCTTAGCAAGACCAAGTTCAATCCCAGAAATAATCTCAGCGCGAATTTGTGCTGCCTCTTCTGATCTAGGATTATCGTCAGTGATTATTATAATATCTGATAATTGAGACGCTACCTGGCCCATTATCGGTCGCTTGGTTTTATCGCGGTCACCGCCACAACCAAAGATTGTAATTAGGCGACCCTTTCCTTGCTTAGCTATTGTTTTGCCTAATTCTTTTAAAACTAATTCTAAAGCATCTGGTGTATGGGCATAGTCAACATAGATACTCGCGCCTTTAAAATTTGCAATCAGTTCCAACCTTCCAGGAACTTGCCTGATATTCGCCAAACACTCAAATGCCAAATCCAAATTTATTCCATTATCGGGTTGTTTGAGGTTAGTAGCTTCACCATAAACAAACATCCCGAAAGCACAGAGTAAATTATAGATCTGGAATAATCCCACCAATCTTGTTTTGATTTTGATAGTCTTACCGTTGAAGCTTAAGGTGAAATATTCTCCGTCTTTAAAATCAACCAGTTTCAGATTTGATGCTTGATACCCATAGTCTACAACTAGCTTACCAGAAGCTTCTGAAGCTTGTTTTAGCGACTGATATTCTGGGACATCAGCATTCAGTACTGCAACTTTAGCTTGTACATCCGAAAACAAACGTCGCTTGGCAGCAAAATAATCTTCCATCGTGTGGTGATAGTCTAGGTGATCATGGCTTAAATTGGTAAAACCAACAGCAGCAAAATCAATGTACTCAAGTCGGTATTGATCCAAACCATGGCTTGAAGCTTCAATTGAAATAAATTTAATTTTATTGTCTAAGCATGTCTTGATTGCAGAATATAAATCCTCAGCCGAAGGGGTTGTCAAATTCGGAAGATTCAGATTAAGTTTAGGTATATTTTTTGTAAAGTGTAGCCCACCCATAGTGCCGATCGACATACTGTCAAATCCGCTCAAATTAGCTAATTGAGCATAGAAATTTGCAACGGAAGTCTTACCATTTGTTCCTGTAACCGCAACTACTCGGGAAGAAAGCGAAATTGGCTTCGTCGCTTCTTTCGTCCTTTGATGCTCACGTACATCCCTGTACGTTCCGCTTCTCGTCTCATCGCTTCTCGCTCTTTCGCTTTCTTCCTCTCGTAGATCAGCTTCTTCCTCTCCTAAAGATGAAATTGGCTTCGTCGCTTCTTTCGTCCTTTGATATTGACCCAAATTTTTGCCACTCCTGGTTGCACCAAAGCCAATTGAATCAACATTTTCTTCCTCTAAAGCATATAGCTTGCTACATAGATAGGATATTGCTTTTCTCGCATTACTCACTTTATAATAATGGATTTTTTTGTCTAGGATTGTAACTTCCTGGATTGCGCAATTATTAGTTGTAATGTCTGATATGGCGCAACCATCACTAGACGCGATACCCAAAGGCCTGCTACAAACCGATCTAAGGTGGGGGGCGATGTCTTCAAACTCTCCAACAATATAGGAAGCTCCTCGATCCAAAGCATCAGGGATAAACTCAGCACCATCATAGGTTGTGCCCTTAATTGCGACATAGATACAGTTTGTCACAGCTTTATTATGAAATTGGGTGACAGCAATGACTTTTTTTTCAGCAATTAGTTTAATAAGTTCGTTTAATTCTAAAAATTCGTTTTCCATTTTTTATACCATTTTAAAAATTCTTCTGTGTTGTTTTTATATTTTATTTTTTTGTTTTATTTTGTTTTATATAATTTTT
>CALKVD010000033.1 GCA_937996615.1 uncultured Rickettsiales bacterium
AACATTTTCAGTGTATTCATTTTCTTGCTTTAAATACTCGATTATTTCTTGATTTATAACATTTGGCCAGTTTTGGTCCCGCATCCAAGCATAATCATCGCTAAGCTGAACTTTATGCACGCTATAGTTGTGCTTTGTTTTTTTTGCCTTTGGATTTGATTTTGCCATTTGATATATACTGGTAATATTATAGTTGATATGTTACACCACTGCGGTATTATATATTTTTGTCTTAACCTAATCAATCTTTTATCAAAAATTATGTCTCCAGTTATAGCTGAAATCAGCAAACGCTATAACCAAAACCTAAAAATCAAAGCTAAAAAAAGTTTAGGTCAAAATTTCTTAACTAATCAAAATATCCCTAACCAAATTGCCAATCATGTTGGCTTGATCGAAGATGAATCGGTTATTGAAATTGGTCCGGGGCTTGGCGTCTTGAGTGAAGCGATTGCTGCAATATGTCAACCAGCTAAGCTTATCCTAGTTGAAAAAGACCGTGAACTAATTCCACAACTCGAAGCATTAAAACATAAATATAATAATCCAGGAAGTATCCAAATTATTAATTCTGATGCTTTAAGCATTGACGAACAAAAACTGTTGATGGGATACAATGGTAAAACCAGAATAATCGCCAATTTACCATATAATATCAGCACAGAATTATTATTCAAATGGTTAGAAATTATCCAATTTTTTGCTAGCATCACGATTATGGTGCAATTAGAAGTTGCAAAAAGAATCGTTTCACTGCCCAAAAACAAAAGCTATGGCTGGATCAGTATCATCTCCCAGCTATTATGTAATACTGAAATAATTATGCAAATATCCCCCGAAAATTTCTGGCCCGCCCCTAAAGTCATGTCGGCAGTGGTTCACCTCGTCCCAAGAGACAACGTCATTCCCCACGACAAAGCCAAACTCAAAAAATTAGTCAAAACAGCTTTTTTGCATCGGCGAAAAACTTTGCGTAATACAATTAGCGAGATGGTATCTTGGGAGGAAGCTGCAAAAATCCATGTATATCCACAAATGAGACCAGAAGAGCTTTCAGTAGAACAATGGGCTGATTTATCACTTTTGCCGCAAATTTAATTTAACGACATTATAAAGGAAATCGAAAAATTAGAAAAACAAAGCGAAAAAAAACCAAAATGAGAAAATAAAAATGAAGTGAATTTTTATATTTTCTTATTGAATTTTTGTTGCTTAATCAAAATTACTGTTATACTATTTGCAGAAAAATTATCGATTCAAATCACTAACTATTAATATGAATCCTCTAGGTTTTTTCAAGAGTTGCGCCAAAAGCATTGCAAGCTTATTAAAAAAATTTTATATTTTTTTATATATTTTTTCCAAGAAGTACTTCCGGCAGTATTCGTCCCAATATAATATGATCTGCAAGCAATACCTAAGAGGCAAGTACCTGCTTTTGTTGCTTATATTTATAATATTGCCCATCATTCTATTATGTTCTAGTTATTTTTATTGGAATTTTCAAGGAGTTGGCAATAAACAACCAAAATCATCAAAACAAATTAGCAATATGCAAAATAGTAATAGTACAGTAAAAAAGATAGCAAAAATAATCAACCCACTATCATTCGATAGCTACCAACCCAACAGTATCAATAATGTGTTAATTCAAAACATCACAACTAGACCAATGCTTGGCGATTGGCTGACGAATATCAAAATTAAAAAGAAAAATATCCCCCAAAATCAATCTAATCCCCAAATTCCTCAACGACAAAACAATACTATAGAAGCAAATGAAGAAAAACAACAAATAGTTGCAGAAGCAAATATCACCGAAAAACCAACAAAAATGGCACCACCAAAACAAAACCTAGCACCACCGCAAACAAATAATATACCAGATAGGCAAAACCAGATTCAAGAACAAACCCTAGAGCATGATTCAATCCAAAACCCAACCAAAATCCAACAATTTTCTCCCCCCAATAGACCCAAAGCTCCGCCAGGAATTGTACCAAAATATCTTAATCCTGAAAAGCTTAATTCCAAAATTATTAGTATTAATTCAAGATCCGATCTCAGTAGCCAAGAGCCCCAAATTAACCAGCAAAAGGAACCAATTCAAGACTCGCCAACCAAAAAAATTGACACCCTACTCGCTCGCATCGACACAGATGAGGGAATGTTTATGTTAAGACATAGCGAAGCTAATAGATTCCCAAGCCACCGCCACCTCCTGCTTAATCAAGGCGCAAACGGAAGCGAAAGCAATTCATCTTTAGCATGGCTCGAGCTAATACTGCTATACTTGAATCATGGCTGGCACCAAGAAGCAGAAGCAGCATATAGTATGCTGCAACAAAACATCCCAGAAATTGATCAAAACTATCGTGCAAAATTCCTACATAGCATAATCAAATCTGAACTAGGCACAGCTAGCAATCTGCAAAACGAAATCAAACTTGATCAACTCCCTCCAGTACATAAACTAGAGGCTGAATTTTTACTGGCTCTTTTGCCATATAATTGTTTTCAACCTTGGCTGATCCAAGATTCTGCAACACCAACGCCAACGCCAGAATCACAAATTTACTACCACAGATATAGCGAATTTGCTCAGCTATTCAAAGAAAATCAAAACAACTTCCTCAATACCTATCCACGTAATATTTTAGCTGATCTTGGCTTGACTCTAGCTAAAATTCTTTTGTCACAAGATAATCTCACAGATACTGATTTAGTTTTGCGTGCCGTCAACTCGATTCCAAACTTGAGCAAAGAACAGCAAACAAGATACCTCTATACCAAAGCTAAACTCAGCCAAATACAACAAAACTTCAAAGACAGTGCCACCCATTTAAAGAACTGTGTGTTACTCAATACCGACCTTGCAAAATCTTGGTGTGGCAGTCAGCTATCTCATCTGAACTACACTCAAAAAGAGATATCGGTCCAACAACATCTCGACAATATAGAACAAATCAGTTTGAGATGGCGTAATGATATAATAGAATGGGATGCCTTAGAACAAATTAGCACAATTCAGACTAATAATGATAACTATAGCGCCGCTATGGACGCCTTGAAAAAAATTGCGAAATATATACCTAGCCCTGTCTTAAGTGCAGCAGCTACCAACAATATGGGGATAATTTTTCGCAAAATATTTGAATTTCAACAACCGAATAGCAAAACTCTTTCGCCCCTAGAAGCTGTTGCATTTTTTGAAGCCTATAGTGATTATATACCAATCGGTACCAAAGGAGACGAGATTGTGACCAAAGTAATCGATAATTTTGTTGCTCTTGATATGCTAGACCAAGCCGAAGCCCTACTAAAACATCAAATAAATAATAGGGCATTTGAATATCGCAAAGAATTGTTCATCAATAAATTAGCCGAGGTTTATCTAGCAAACCTCAAACCGAAAGAAGCCCTTGAATTACTTACCAAAAATGGTGATGACTGGAAAAAAATGTACCATACCATGTCCCAGGCTAGAAAAATTATCTACGCTAGGGTTTTGCTTGCTAATGGCAAACATGACGATGTGGTTAGCCTTTTGGCTGGAGATTATTCAGAAAAAGCCGATGCTGTTCTTGCTCATACCTATTGGGATATGGGTCAATGGGCAAGCTTTAACGAAAATTCCGAACCCACTATCTACAGATGGAGAAACAGTAAAGAAAAACTCAATTCCAAAGATATGACACCACTCACCAAACAAATATTAGGTTACTATTTGGGCGAAGAAAAAGATCTCCTCAATGGATTAATGATTGACTTTCAGCAAAGGTTTAGTAACGATCAGTACGGAGAATTTAGCAATAATGTTGGCGCAATCCTAACTCTTCCTAGCGAATATGGCGTTGATGGAATGCAGGATCTAAAAGAATGGCGCATTCTGTATGAACAGGTTAAAAATTTTGATGGCACTGAGACAAAAGCGTTCGCGCAACTATAGATTGCAAAATAAAAAGTCTGTGCTATATAATGTAGCTGTGTACTTACAAAGGTTCAAGAATTGTGTTATGAATATAGCATAATTAAAATTCTACTATAGTTCCTGAGGATAGATTAAAACAATGTCACAAACCCGAGAAAATTATATCCAACCCAAAACAAACCCAGATGTAGGTGAAAAATCTACAATTGCAATCATCAGCGCAGCCGGAATTGGCTATCGGATTGCCAACCAAGATTCAACGATCCCACCTCTCAACCACGATAATGTCAGGATAATTCCAAAGCAATATATCGAGCTATCATCTGGAATTAACAGCCTATTTTTGGCTTTACGAGCGTTTATAATCCATGAAGATATAGATATGGTCTGCGCAATCGTCCACCACAAGCATTTAGGGTTGTATAACCATACTTTAGCTCAAATAATCAAGTATAACAAAACCCTAGCTCGCAAAATACTACCTCCGATTGTATTAACCCAAAGCGAATCTCGCTATGAATCAGTCAAAGCAGGGGTAGAGTTTATAACTTCCCGGTATGACTATGACAATATTCTGATCCATGATGCTGCCCGACCATTCATAGAAAGCAATATAATCTCAAGCGTAGTCAGTAAGTTGAACGATTATATGGGAGTTAATGTTATTTATCCTATAGTAGACACACTACGTTGCTATGATGCTATAACAACACATGATCGTGATCATTTTTATTTATCGCAAACACCACAAGGTTTTGACGCCAAGGTTATAGCACAGATGTATCAAAAGCAAGACAGGGGAAAATTTTCTGATGATATTGGGCTACTAGCTGCTGCGGGAGCAAGAATTTCAACTGTCCAAGGAGATTCGTTAAATTTCAAAATAACTTATACAAATGACCTGTTGATTGCCAGAGCACTGCTGCTCCACCTTTACCCAGATCTATGTAAGTTAATGCTAGATATTCCAAAACAGGAAATCGAATCTAGAGCTAAAAATAGTGAGTTACCAAAGCAAGATAACGACGCAGAATTTCAATATTGCAGACCTAGATACAAGGTTGGAATTGGATTTGATATGCACGCATTTAGAGAACCGGATTGCAGAAATAATTCCGAAACAAACCCAGAAACCAAACCACAGTCTAACGGTTTAGATTGCCAAATCATCCTTGGGGGAATTGCCATTCCCCACACCAAGCAAATCGATGCTCATTCGGACGGTGATGTCCTCTTACATGCTGTTACTGATGCGATTCTAGGGGCTTCTGGAAATGGAAGTATAGGGGAGATTTTTCCACCCTCTGATCCAAAATGGAAAGATGCACCATCAACAATTTTTGTTTCCCATGCAATCCAATTATTGCAACTTGCGGGTGGCAGAGTCATTAATCTTGACGCAACTATAATTGCCCAGAACCCGAGAATAATGCCATATGCAGACCAAATCAAAGAAAAACTTGCATCATTGCTCGCAATCGAATATCAGGATGTAAACATCAAAGCTGTTACAACTGAAAAGCTAGGTTCAATCGGCAGAGAGGAAGGTATTGCAGCGCAAGTAATTTGTATGGTAGAGTTATAATGGCAGAGTTTGAAGAACAAACAATTATTGCGTAACGCTATAATATTGTAATAAGATAGTAATATATTATCAATTTAACTTAAAAACACAAACCAACTATGATCGGTAGTATCAATGTATTATCCACAGAAAAAAAAGATATTTAGCTGGTATATGCTAATAGCAACTTGGTTTTATACAGGCAAATTTAAATTCGCGCCAGGAACCGTTGGCTCATTAGCAGCATATCCTCTATATTACTTTATGGTATCTGGCTCTTTTGATATCGAAGAAGCGCAATTTTCCTTATATATTACGGTTATTATCTTATTTATACTTGGAATTTTGGCAATAGATAAATTTCATAAAGAAACTTATCTGATAGATGATAAATCAATTGTGATTGACGAAGTTATTGGCCAATTATTAACGATTGCCCTGTCCCTACAATCTCTCAAATACTTAGCGAGTAACTTTTTTAATATAAAAAGTGAATTAATGCTAATAAATTTTATTTTTGTTGTAGCTTTTATATTATTTAGATTTTTTGATATCAGGAAACCATTATTTATTTCGATAATTGACAGAAGAATGAAAAATGCTCTTGGAGTGATTTTGGATGATGTTGGAGCTGCGCTGCTTAGCGCTGCAACGATAGGGGTTGTTGGGTATATAGCCAAATTATTTAATAGCCATGGGTACTTTTAAACCAAAAGATTGTTGCTAAATCATAATTCAAATGAATTTATATAAAAATTGAATTATTTTTCTTGCATCATCAATACTTTTGTTAATATAATAGAGGGTGTGTGACAGTATTAACAATCACATCAATCGGGGCATAGCGCAGCCTGGTAGCGCATCTGGTTTGGGACCAGAGGGTCGGGAGTTCAAATCTCTCTGCCCCGACCATTTTGATCTTTTTTTTAATACAATTTTTCTATACTTTTAATAAAGTCATAAAAAACAAAAAATAATTGATAGAAAAGCTAAAAAAACTATCAACGATCAAAAAATTATAATATGTTATCAAGCATAATAGACACAACTATATAAATGAAATGAGTAAAAACTATAATCTAGTTCAAAACTACAAGGGTCTAACCAAAAAGCTAATGGGTCAGATTGCTTTAGTGGCATTCAGCTTTTGCCAGTTCGTTTATATGGCTAATATTGGATATGCTTCCACTTCAGGCGAGAGTGAAGCAAAAAAAGAGATTAATACAATTCAAGTTCAAGCTATGGATAATAGCGATAGCAAAAAAGCTAAAATTTATGGCAGCTCTGTGGGGGCCAAAACTATTTATATCTATAATGACGAAGGTTCAGACCCCCAAGGATTAACCCAAATTAGCGATAGTCTTCAAGAGGTTTTTGGTAATAGTTATAGAATTGAGTATATTGATAGCAACAACACAATTCTAGGTCAGTGGAAAAAGGATGCAGCCCTTTTTATTATGCCAGGTGGAACTGATCTTGGATATGTCAAAAAACTACAAGGAGCAGGCAATTCAATGATCAAAGACTATGTTAATGGCGGAGGAAGCTACCTTGGGATCTGTGCTGGTGCATACTATGGCGCTAGTTATATTGAATTTGATAAAGGAGGGAACTTTGAAGTTGTAGGTCCCAGAGAGTTGCAATTCTTCGATGGCAAAGCGATCGGGCCAGCGATAGCTCAATATTCATATGAAAACACAAGTGGAGCAAGAGCCGCACAAATTGAGTTAAAAATGCCAGATAATGAGCTAAATGGTGAAATTATCTCTATTTATTTTAATGGTGGCCCATATTTTATCGCAAAACGGGATAATTACTTTATAACACATGCAGCAACTATTAATAATCAATATAAAAAAGAATATAGTGAAAATATTAGCGATTTAGAAAGAGGGAAGGAAGAAAATGACAGTAGATTTATCGGCTACTACAGAGGCACTGATTATTTTCTGCCAGCAATAGTTCAAATCGATTATGGCCAAGGTTCAGTAATTTTATCTGGGGTACATCTTGAGTATAATTATAGAAAACTTGATTCATCAGATCAACATCTTGCAAAGGTAACAGAACAATTAAGCCTTGACGATTCGTCAAGATTTGCTTTACTAAAGCTAGTCTGTAACCAACTTGGATTATAAAATGATCAAAACACAAAACCTACTCCTTCTTTGTGGTGGTAAATCAGCCGAACATGAGATCTCGATCAGATCAGCTCGGAGCGTTGCTGGCGGCGTCTATACTCTAAACGAATCCCAAATATTGATTGAATCTATTAAAGATATATCTCAAGTTGCAGAATTAGTCGCATTTGATCAACTTAATAGCGATTCAAGGATTTTATATAATTTACATGTTGTGATAATTAGTAGATCAGGGACATGGTACTGGCTTGATAATCACGATGACTTGTCGAAAATCACACAGTGTGATGATGTGTCGCTATATGGAAACATTTGTACCTTAATTAGGAACGTAGATCAAACAATGCTGATCAAGCTAGCAAAAGTTGGAGATGAGCAATATATACAAGAAATAGGAACCAGAATCGATTTAGTTTTTCCAGTGCTACATGGACCAATGGGTGAAGATGGCACAGTACAAGGCTTACTTGAAATGATGGAGCTACCATATGTAGGATCTGATGTTCTCTCCTCAGCAATTGGAATGAACAAACGAATTATGAAGCAATGCTTTATTGATTCAAACCTGCCAGTTCCAGCTTATATCTCAGGAAACAGGGATGCAATCAGCCAAATTTCATATAAAGAAATTATCCAAGAATTAGATAGCAATATAATATTTGTCAAACCAGCAACCCTAGGGTCTTCAATCGGTATCAGCAAAGTCTATAATGAAATAGAATACCTAACAGCAGTTGAAATGGCATTTAAATATGATAAAGAGATAATAATAGAAAAATATATTGAGTGCCGCGAAATAGAATGTGCCGTTCTTGAGAATCTGGAAATCGGTGATTCAGAATTTGAGACACCAGTACCAACAGCTTCAGTTCTGGGCGAAATAATTCCAAATCATGATTTTTATTCTTATGAAGCTAAATATATCGACCCTAATGGCGCAGAACTACAAATACCTGCATTAATAGCAACAGATATAGCAGAAAATATTCAGGATTTAGCAATCAAAGCGTTTATGGCAGTAAGAGCTTCTGGAATGGCCAGAGTTGATATATTTATCGAGAAAAAAACCAACCAGATATATATCAATGAAATCAATACTATTCCGGGCTTCACATCGATTAGCATGTATCCAAAATTATGCGAAGAGTCAGGGATAGCGTTCCCAATTCTGATCCAAAAGTTGTTAGAAACAGCATTGCTGAAATATCAAACTAAAAACGCACTGTGTTTATATCAATAAATCTGGTTGCAGTTGGTCTGGTTGCAACGAATCAAATCAACTAGAGAGTGTTACAGTATTTAATCATTTCCGTAATAAGGGCAAGATGGATAGCGAACATTAGATCGCCGTTTTTGAACCGGGAAAAACGGTTTGGAAAGCTTTAATACCTGTAAAAAGACGCTCGATTTAATTGCGTGGTTTATAAAAGAGATTTGTCGTAGGTCTTATGGTTCACATCGGTTATATTTTGGAGGAATAACAGGCTAAAACCCTCAGCCTGAAATGGATTGGCGGGATGGATACCACTCATAAGCACGATCCACCACAGGCTGGAATTTTGGCAAAAATGCTCCCAATTTTTAAATAAAAGCTGCTGCTCATTTTGCCTACCAAGGGTGAAAGGTAAAACGTTAATCCAAGATGATCATTCGCGACCACTATAGTTAATTAAGTAAGAGTTTGGGTATAGAATTAATAATCTCTAAAATCTTGAGCTATGGCTGTTGCGAGAGAAGGAAAAGTTAGTAGAAGTTCTGAGGATGCCTGGCGCGCCAAACCCGAAGTATGCTCTGAGATTTGAGAGCGGATATTAAAAAGCGGCATTACCTAAAAATTTTCATCTCGCAACAGCTCTAAACTGTGTATATTAGCATTTCTAAAAATACTAATATAGCAACACCTAGATTTAAATAGAAGATTTGATATGCAAACCTCAACTTAATTTACTATATATGAATTTTTGTGGTGAATCCGACCCGTGATTTACCGATGGGTTAAGGTCCGAATTGGGGGATGTTTTTTTTAAAATTCCCTTGCCGCATCTGGTTCTACTTTGATTCTTATACTGCGAACCCAAGGGATGTTACGGGAATTTTAATCAATTTTTCCTTTTGCTGCAAAACCAACAACCAGAGTCCCGCTCGACCCAGCGGTTTAAGGCGGGTATAAATCGTATGTTCTCGAGGCAAAGCACGCCATTTACAACCGTTTTCGGCTACTTACAACACGCCATTTATCAGTGTTAAATCGATTTTTACGTTACCAGGTTACACAGAAAGATAATGCTTGATCAGGTTATATTGATTTTAACTCAATGTTTTCATCAAATATCTCGATCCGCTCTACCCGTAATAATAGTCTTAAAACACCCTAGGCAAACTTTATATGATCATTTTGGTTAGGAAATCCTTCTCACAGCCCTAAACAAAGCAGATCTAGCTCTTGGATTACGTTTAATCTCTTTATAGTGAGGCTTAATCGCTTTGCCACCATATAATTTAGCAAACCCTTTTTCCTTTCCCCGAATCAACTGACGAAAACAATTTTTGATGACAATATTCTCGAGACCATGGAAACTGATAATCGCCAACGTTCCACCGACAGCAAGAAGCTGAGAGGCAGCGATAATGCCTTTTTCCAACTCATATAGCTCATTATTGACAGCAATACGCAATGCTTGAAATGTTAGAGTTGCTGGATGGATTTTGCCTGATTTTGGACCAACTGTATCAATTATTAAATCAGCCAGTTGTTTAGTGGTTTTAATTTTTTGTTTCTTTCTTTCTCTAGCTATAGCTTTAGCAATTTGGTTTGCTTTTGGTTCTTCGCCATATTGCCCTATCAGCAAAGCAAGTTCATTTTCACTTAACTCATTAATTAATTCATAGGCCGTTGTTGCATTATCCCCCATTGTCATCAGAAGGGGGCCGTCGTTCATAAACGAAAACCCTCTCTCAGCTTGGTTTAGCTGCATTGATGACACACCTATGTCAATAATAATTCCAGCAATCTCATTATAATCTTGCTTTTTTTCTTGCCAGTATCGATGCATTACCTGATCCATTTCGCTGAACCTAGAATTATGCCATACCAACCTACTATCAGCAATTTCTTTGGCATATTGTATTGTAGTTGGATCACGATCAAGCGCATGAACAAAACAATTTGCATTTTGCAATATAGCTTTAGTATGCCCCCCAGCCCCAAAAGTACCGTCTATATAAACAAGGTTATCACTCGGACATAAAGCTTCTAAAACTATATCTACCATTATTGGATTATGGGGCATTGAATTACGAGACGAATTTTTATCTTGGTTCATTGGATTATTGATAGGAATAAATTTGATTCTGAAATTTTGTTTTTTATTTTGGTGATCTTTATTTAATTTTTTTCTTTTTGATGCTACAAATCATCAACGCCATTTCATATAATAAAACCAATGGGATTGCTAACGAGATTTGACTTAGAACATCGGGCGGAGTGAGAATTGCAGCAATTACAAAAGCACCAACGATCATATACCTTCTAATTTTTTTCAAAGTAGCAACGGTAATAATCCCAGCATCAAAAAGCAACACCACAACTAGAGGAGTTTGAAACGCAACTCCAAATGCAACTATAAGGTGGACTACTGAAGCTAAATATTCGCTGATTTTTGCTTCTAGCACAACTGGGATTGCTTGATCTGAGATTTGGGCGAGATGTTCAAAGCTAAGAAAAAATTGCCAACTTATTGGCATAACAACAAAATAGGCAAATAAAACGCCAACTCCAAATAAGATTGGTGCTAAAAATAAGTATGGTAACAATAATCGCCGTTCTTTTTGATATAACGCTGGGGCAAAAAAGGAATAAACCTGGTAAGCTATGATCGGAAAGGATAAAATAAATCCGAGATAGAAAGCCAGATTCATATAGGTAAAAAAAGCTTCTGTAATCCCAGTATAAATAAATCTGCGTGGAGCTAGATTTGATCCGTGGTATTGCTCAAAAGCTAGGAGCAATGGTTTGCTGAGAAAATTGTAGACATCTGCTGCGTAATAGTACGCTATTATAGTAGCAACAAGATACACAACGACCGACCACAGAACCACCGAACGTAGTGCTGTATAATGTTCAGCGAACGAATATCGAACTAAAATTTCAGGTTGCCGTTTTTGAATCTTTTTTTGCTTTTTTACTGTTTGAATTTTGCTTTGTTTTAGATCCATTAGCTATTATATTATTTTTAGTTGGTTTGAGATATGGTTTGATTAAATCAAGATTATAAACCGTTTGCAAATTCCCATTCTGATCAATAGTATATTTGATCACCTCTTGTTCTACAAAATCGTCAGTTTGCACCTTGCGACCAAATCCGATCGAATGACCAAACTGACGACGCAAACTACTGAATATTTTACCTGCCCAATTCATCAGACCGACCATCTCATCAGGTTTAAGAAACGCTACCGCAACTAATCCTATTAATAATAATTCAGCAAATGACACAATAAAAGAGTATTTTTTTCTGGATACAAAAATTATGCTTGATTCACAAAATAAATGCAATCAATAAGAGGTATAATTTTTAAATAAACATATACTAAGTGCTATCAATTAATTGTTTAGATTTTGAAGCTGCTTAAAAGTGTCGATAATTTTCTGATAGTCAGTTTGCAAAACTATTTCTAAAACTTCAAACCTAGAAGTAAATTCTGGTGGTATTCTGACAAAATCCTTAGTTGTTGTAAGAATGGTACAATTTTTGCTTATAGCCTCTTCATAGATCGGTTTAATATCCTCAACTTGATACAGATAATGATCAGAAAATTCATATGTAGCTATAATATTAGCAGCGACATCTCTACATGATTGCAAAAACTTTTGTGGAGTTGCTATTCCTACCAAAGCGATAAATGAGCGGTTAGCATATTTTTCCGGTTTTAAAACAACTGTACGAGCAAAAAATATCTCTAGGTTATCTGATTTTTTTTGATATTGTATTATTGCCTTGTCGCTAGGATCAATCACAACTATAGCTTGTACTCTCTTGAAACCAAAAAAAGCTGGCTCACGCAAAGGACCAGCGGGGATAATCAAGCAATTATGTTTATGTTTGCCATTAATCACGACAATGGAAAAATCTTTGAATATAGATTGGTTTTGCAAGCCATCATCAAATAAAATAATCTCAGCTCCATCATTTTGAGCTGCTTCAATTGCAATCTGTCGTTTTTCTGCAACATATGTTGGAACATGTCGAGCTAAAAGCAAAGGCTCATCCCCAACCTCTGCAGCAGAGTGTTTTAAATTAACTTTAATATATGATATAATTTTGGATTTGCGCCCGTAGCCTCTTGAAACTACTGCTACATTGGCCCCAGAATCTTGCAAATATTGAGATAATCCTAAAACAAAAGGTGTTTTTCCTCCCCCTCCTATTTCTAGGTTACCCACGCAAATTATTGGTATATCAAATTTTTTCTGCTTTTTTTTATCAAAATAAAATTTAATATAGTAACCAATTGAATATAAAAGAGAAAATGGTAATAAAACAAGAGAAAATAGATTGAGGTTTTTCCATATTTTATGCTTTAGAAATTGTTCTATTTTTAATTTTAAAAAAAATAATTTAACTTTCATATTGTTTTTATGTTAATATTATTATGTTAGATTAATTACATTGTTATAGTTTTAGATTGTATTAATGTTTACAACTATAATGTTATCTATTTTATTCATAAAGGGGCTAATTAGAAATGTCGTTCATATTTGGTATTATTCTTGTTATATTATCTATTATTATTGATGTTGTCTTAAATAATGGTGATATCATGGTTGTGATGCATCTGCAAGAGTGGGGATTGATCGTTGCGATGTTGGTCGGTACTTTCGTTATCAGTAATGACGCTAGTGTTCGCAAATCAGTTATAGTTAACTTGAAAAAACTTACCAAAGACTCGCCATACAAAAAAGAAGACTACCTAGAATTATTACTATTCTTGTTTATTTTTTTCCGCCATATTAAAACCAGTTATGCCCAAACCAGATCATTTAAAGACATAGAATCCCACATAGACAATCCAACTGAAAGCACTATTTTTAAAGCATGTCCAGTGCTTTTAAATAACCAACACGCCACCACATTTCTTTGCGACTATTTTCGACTTATAACTCTTGGACACAGCGACGTTCATGACATCGATTCAATGATCGAAAGCAGATTAAACGAAATCAGAAACTATAATCAAAAACCATCTAATGCTTTGCTTAGACTTGGAGATTCCCTTCCAGGGATTGGATTGATTGCGGCGGTCCTAGGAATGGTAATGGCACTAGGTTCAGTAGGAGAAGATGCTGCGATTTTAGGCCTTAAAGTTGCGGGCGCAATGGTTGGAACTTTTGCGGGTATTTTCTTGTCCTATGGAGTTTGCATACCGATTGCTAACTATCTTGAATCATATAACGAAACGGAAATGAAATTTATCGAATGTTTGCATCCAGCTATTATATCATATCTCAATGGATATGCACCTTCGGTTTGCATTGAAGCAGCAAGACAAATTATTCCTCAAAATGTCCAACCTTCATTCTACGAAGTTGAAGACATAATCGACAAACGCCTTGCCAATCCTCAAACCAATTAAGTAATTCAGTTCAATAATTAAAATGCAATCTCTAAGTAATCACAAATTGGTAATGGGAAATGGCAACAATAGATAAGAAAAACTCACATCTTTTTTTGAAAAAGCCTGAATCTTCTAAAATATTAGAAGAGGATAAGCAAAAAACTAAAGCTAACACTATTTTTATCATTAAAAAAGTACCACAAAATACTGGTAGATATCAAAGTGGTGGGGCTTGGAAAGTAGCATATGCAGATTTTATCACGTCCTTGATGGCTTTGTTTATGCTAATGTGGCTTTTAAATTCGGTACCTTCAATCAAACTGCAAGAAATAGCAGAATATTTTAAATCAGGTCGCTCCGTTTTTGATCACGATAATGACAATAGAGTAGTCAATGAAAAAACGACCACCGATAAGCAAAAATATGATGATTTTATTTCTGAAGAACGAGATCTTAACAATCTTCTAACTCAAATTGGTCTTGAATCATATGACGCAATTTCAATGGTGCAAACTGTTGACGGAGTAATGCTCACAATTAGCGATAGAGAAGCAAAACCTATGTTTACTCCTGGAGATGATGTTCCAACACAATATCTGCAAGATATATTAACCAAGCTGAGCGTTTTTTTAAAAAATAGTAATTACTTCATATCTATCAGCGGCTATACTAGCAAGGATACCGAAAGACAACTAGAAAACAGGGGTAAATGGGAAATAGCCGCTGCAAGAGCAAACTCTGCCAGGAGATTTTTAATTCAAAACGGAATGTCACCAGAATTAGTCATTGAAGTTGCTTCATATGCCGACACCAGACCGATCAATTCTGAAGATCCATATGCAGCTAATAATAGGCGAATCACAATAGAACTACTGAATAATAAACCAGCTGCCGCATATAAAATTTCAATACCAAAAAATAAATTAAATTAACAAAACGTTAATTCTTTGATATTTTGCTTAATTATTCAAATTTTCATCCAAAGAAAAATAGTTTTGATTTGCATTTTAATATTGTATTATATTCCAGCAATATATAAAAACGCTATTAGTTGTAAAAAAATACAATTATAGCCGACAACTAGAATCAATATCGTTGAGATACAACCATGAATATTCAAAACAATGAGAAGTTAAAATACAAACGTATAGGTTGTGTCATCGACTACAGTTCAACTCTAGCCCCTCAAGCATTCCAAGAAATCTGTGCTGTTCACCCCAATATCGATTTTATCCAAATCACTAGTGACAATATGAACGTTGCTACCAATAGCTATGATTTAATTATTACAATTGGAGGTGATGGTACTATGTTAAAAACAATGCATAATTTCCTTCACTCGAATATTCCTATATATGGGATCAATCGAGGATCTCTTGGTTTTTTGCTAAATGAATATAAACCCAAAGAACTTTTAAGCAACCTCCAAGGCGCTACAGCTTCAGTAATTCATCCACTGATGATGGAAGTTAAAACAGCTTCTGGAGAAATTTGCACTGCCTTAGCGATAAACGAAGTTTCACTTATAAGGCAGACGCAGCAAAGTGCTAAAGTTCAAATTAGCATCAACGGACAAGTACGTCTTGACCAGATGATTGGTGATGGAATTATTCTAGCAACTGCAACTGGTAGCACAGCATATAATTTTGCGGCACATGGCCCAATAGTACCTTTAGACGCCAATCTTTTGTTATTAACTCCGATATCACCGTTTCGACCAAGGCGTTGGAACGGTGCAATTCTACCACGCAAAAGCGAGGTTCATTTTCTCATCCTCGAAGCCAAAAAACGACCAGTCAGTGCTGCAGCTGATTTTATAGAAGTGCGGGATGCTATTGAAGTGAAAATTTCATTAAAGCATGATATTAAAATCAAACTACTGTTCGACAGTAGAAATACCTATGAAGAAAGGATATTACGCGAGCAATTCACCTATCAATAATCTGCTTGTTAATTGTAATAGTACAATGCAGTAATCAGAGTGAAAATCTTCAAGAGGGAATTGAATTCTAAAAAATATTAATTTTATATTAAAAAATAAAAAAAATATTTGACATTACATATTTTCATGCTACTATTCTTTTGCTCGTTCCCTTACTATAGTCATTTAAAAAACCGATTAGTGTAGTTCAGGAACAACGCAATTCAAAACGATACAAAACCTACTAGTTATAGTTTTGAATAATCTATTTAATAAAATCTCAACATAAAGTATGGAAGGTATTGATATGCAAGAGGAAACAAAAAACTTACAACCGCTCTACAGTTCAAATAATCAAATTTTGAAATCAACAAACTCGCAAAATGATTACGATGAATTTGTTGCTATCAACGAATTTGAGAATAATGATAGTTTTAATGATATATATGAAAAAAAACTTTCTTTTGCTGAACCTCCTAGTCAAGAAGATTCAGAATTGCAACCAGACAAACCCAAAATCTTAGAACAAGATCAGGTCACAAACTTAAATGCGAAAACAGGGGAGAAAATAGAAGCAGCAAAAGAAGTCACTCAACCCATTGAAACCACTGTCGGGAAATCTGAATTCTACCAGAAAAATAGCCTGATTATCAAAAATATTGATATAATCTTAGCCTCAATAAAAAATCTACAAGATTATGAATATATCACCAAATTATGCAAAAATTTACCCCTTAATCTGCTGGGAAAATTTACTCAAAGACCAGAATTAAATTATGTCTTTGCCCAAACTGCCAAAGCAGAATTTGTCTTCAGCGATCCAACAGTCACTTGGTGGTTTTTAAGCTTAACATCAGAACAGCGTGAAGTTTTTGATATAATTTGTCAATATGATAAGCAAAATAGCACTAATGATGTCAATAAATCCAAAAATTATTTCAATATATTAAAAAATCAACCAGAAATTAGAAAAATGCTCAATGATTGTAGCTTTGATGCTTGTCAAATTCTAATTCGTGATCATAATCTTTGCATTGCTACCATGCTGGATCCAGCAAAATTTGATGACTTTCAAAAAGCATTAAAAGTTTCTAAAAACCTTGATTTAAATGACGATAGTACCAAAAAACTAATTAAGCATACTGATTCTTTGATCTTTATTCGCAACAAACTTAGTCTAAAACAACAAAATAAAATTAAACAAAACGGTTTAGCGAATTACATTAAGAATACAAAATCCAAAAGGTATTGTGAAAATATTGGAATTGTAACGTCATTGGCGATGCTTGCTGGCTCAATTTTTGTCACATTACCTGTGCAACCTTTGCATCAAAAGATTGTTATAGCAACCTGCGCAATAATATGTTTAACGACATTATATGCATCATTGCAAAGTAATAGAATTATCAAAAAACTAACTAAAATTACTGATACAACCCAACAAACAAAAGAGGTTCAAAAACAACGATGAAGAAGTTATGAAAAATTATAGCGATATTGGGAAATTAAAATAATCGTAACTACACTCTTTAACTTTAAGATAGGGTGGTTCTTAAAATAGTTTTGATTGTATTTTAGATAACTTATTGTATGATTATTTGCAGCTTTTATACTTAAGATATATTGAAACTCAATGAAATCAAATCTCTGGCTCGGTTTATTATTCAAATTCCTTAGCCTTATCTTCACAGCTATGATAACGCTGCGTTTTGCGACTACTCACCTAGTTATGAGCAACTCTGCACAAATCTTTGTTATGTCAGCAGGTGGAGCCCTATTATCTCTATTTTTAGTAATGTGGGGAGGACCTCAGGTTTTTATTGTTAGAAGTAAATGGCGCTGGTATTTTCTGCGAGCGTTCATAACTGTTGTGGCTATGAACGCTTGGGCTTACTCTGCTAAAAAGCTCGGCGCCAGTGAACAAACATTGATCAGCTATACTATACCTCTTTCAACGATGATAATTGCTGCATTAATAGGTATGGAGAAGATGGTAACAGCTTGTTTGATTGCCGTTGTTGCCTGTATCATAATCCTACTAGTGAATTTTCAAATCAGAACCGATCTCAGGGGCTTTGACGTAGCAGTAGGTTTTTTTGCTGCGATCTGCTATGGTTTTTATGACATAGTATGCAAAAAACAATCTTCCTCAGAGCATTTCCTAACCCAAGCCTTTTATGTTTTTGGAATTAGCTCGATAATGGCGGCACCATTTGCAATTAATGAAGTGATTGATTCATCAAGCAGCGATATCATAAATGCGTTATATTTTTCCCCTATCAGGTTGGGAGCAATCGTGACCTTGTTTTTATCCTACAGATTCGCGTCAATTAATATACTAATGCCTATGGGATATTTAAGGTTACCAATAATGGCTGTGATGGTTTACTTTTCAGTGGGCAAAACACCTAATGTTTCTACAATAGTGTCAGGATTGCTTATTGTACTGATAAATATTATTGTATTAGCATATATGGGCTACAAAAACCCAAAGAAAATTTGATTTTTTAACTTAAGATAAAAAGCTTGCATTTTTCTCTTATATGAGCTTTATAATATTAATATAGCAACGATTAATCCGCTACCAAGGCTAAGAGATGTCTAAAAATATACTACCAGAAGAAAACAAAAGCTTTTTACTCAAGTCATATAGAGAAATGCTGCTGCTGCGTCGTTTTGAAGAACGTGCAGGCCAACTCTATACAACCGGAGAAATTGCTGGATTCTGTCATCTATACATAGGTCAAGAGGCAGTCGCAATAGGAATTAAGCAATCTCTAAAGCAAGGCG
>CALKVD010000034.1 GCA_937996615.1 uncultured Rickettsiales bacterium
AGAACCAATAATTGGCTATGTCAATTGTATGGGAGCTAAGAACTTAGTGACCAAAGCTATGGTTGCTTCTCTTTTAAGCGATGAACCAACGATGCTTTATAATGTTCCCCATATCGGAGAAGTTGAGATTACTGCTGGAATGATCAGATCAGCTGGAGCTGTGATCGAATGGAGCCAAGAAGGCGATATGCTGATAGACTCAAGCCTATTGTCGGAAAACAAAGTTGCACTTCCTGATTCTCGCACAAACCGTATTCCGATTCTGTTGCTTAGCGTGCTATTACAGCGCTTTGGCGAAGCAATTGTCCCGATTGTCGGAGGGGATAATATTGGTGCAAGAAATATAGATTTCCATCTCTACGCTCTAAAAAATTTCGGGGTTGAAATTGAATATCGCGACGGTTACTATGTCGCCCGCAGATTATCAAAACTTAAAGGATGCCATATTGAACTCAAGTATCCTTCAGTTGGTGCAACCGAAACTTGTCTATTCTTGAGCGTTTTAGCTGAAGGCACTAGCGTTATCAAAAATGTAGCAATAGAACCCGAAATTATTGAATTAATTGCAATGCTTTGTTCTATGGGTGCTGTTATTTTTATGACTGCTAATAGGGAAATCATTGTCCATGGTGTCGAAAAGCTCCATGGTACAAAATTTCGAATAATAGGCGATCGAATAGAAGCGGCTTCTTGGGCAGCTCTTGCTTGTGCATCTAATGGACGTTTGACTGTTTCTGGGATTCAACTTGGGGTTTTAAGCAGCTTTTTGTCCTATTACACAATGGTTGGTGGCGGATATACAATTGTTGGCGCTGACACTATTGAATTTTTCCGTAAACGCGAACTTTCTCCTATTAATCTCGAGACCGATGTATATCCAGGTTTTTCAACTGATTGGCAACAACCATTTGTGACGATCTTGACCCAGGCTGAGGGAATTTCAGTGGTTCACGAAACAGTTTATGAACAACGCTTTGGTTATCTTGCTGTGCTCAATAAGCTAGGTGCTGACACCCAAGTTGTAAAAGGTTGTCTTGGTTCTGTTCCTTGTCGCTATCGAGGATATGACTATGACCACAGCGCATTGATTAGAGGCAGAACAAAGTTAATTGCGATTGAGCAACAAATTGAGGTACCAGACATCAGAGCTGGCTTAGCTTATGTTATTGCGGCGGTACTCGCAACTGGTGAAACTAGTTTGATCAATGTTGAACAGATTGAGCGAGGGTATGGCGATCTTCAAAGAAAATTAAGCGCGACTAATATAAAATTACAGCGATCTTGTATCGCAGCATAGTTTTTTAAAAGAATATCCATTCTATTCTCTTTTGATTCGATGATTAAAGTGAGTAGCTTCGATTATAGATGGTTATTAGTTTATTATAAATCTAATCATATAATTTATTCATATATTTATTAGCAATATGTTTTGTT
>CALKVD010000035.1 GCA_937996615.1 uncultured Rickettsiales bacterium
CGATCTCAGTTTTCAAAAAAAGATATAAAAGCCCAGCTAAAACTAAAATTAGAATTATGACTAAAGCAATTTTGCACCAAATATCATCGCAATATAAAAAAATAGAACTGTTATCAAACAATCCAACATTTGGTTTTTTCAATAAACGTAAATTGATGCTATAGACCATAGTGCTCATAATAATCCCAGCAAGGAGAGAATTAATTCGAAGATATATTGCTATTATTGCTGTGCCAAAACCAACACAGCCAGCAATCAAAGCTCCACCAATAATTGCAAATTCAGGACTGGAATTATGCAGCAATAAAATTGCACATACAACACCACCGATGGGATAGCTACCTTCGGCACTAAGGTCAGGAAAATTAATTAACCTGAACGATATCATAACTCCAAAAGCAACAAATGCTAAAATCAAACTTTGGAGCAAACCAGTTAATATAAATTCGCTTATCATAATTAATACCGATCGTTATAATTTTGCTATGTAATTGAATAATAGATTATTGTAATGTTTAATTATAATGCGCCTAAACTTCTATCTTCATATTGGTGAAATAATTTTGTTATACCTTGAATTGTAAAAGCTTTTTTATCACTTCCAGCAACATCTAAAACAATCTTACCTTGGTCTAGCATAATCAAACGATCACCGTAATTTAAAGCATCATCAAGTCTATGAGTTACCATCATAATAGTAGTATTGTATTTTTTAGTAACTTGAGCTGTGATTTGCATCAGTACTTTTTGCATATTGGTGTCAAGAGCGCTGGTATGTTCATCTAGCAAAAGGATTTTTGGTTTGCTGATCGCAGCCATGATTGTTGCTACAACTTGAAGCTGACCACCAGAAATATCGCTTAATGGTTTGTCTATCAGATAATCTAAAGAAAAAGCTTTGAGTTCATCAACAATTTCATTTCTACTTGTTGATGCTAATTTCAATTTTGGACCATTGGTTCTGATTTTGCTTAGAATCATGTTTTCGAGCAAATTCATTTCTGGTACCACGCCCTTTTTTACATCTTGGACAACGCTTGCAATATATTTAGCTCTTTTACTAATTGAATGGGTAGTAAGGTCTTGACCGTCTATTGTAATAGATCCATCATCCGGTTTATGTTCACCAGAGATGATTTTGAGTAGAGTTGATTTACCAGATCCATTACAGCCTATGATTGTACAAAATTGGCCCTGATTTAAATGCAAACTTAAATTATTTAAGGCAGGGTAAAAAGAGTTATAAAATTTTTTGGAAATTTGTTTTAGTTCTAACATAGTGCATTATTCTATGATAATTATGTTAGGTATATTAATTTTTTCTGGTATTTTGATATTATTTTTCCTAGCTACCAATTGGCTAATTGCTCCAGTATGGTCACCGCTTCCTGGATAGATGGGTTTGATTTGAGATATTTCTTCTCCTTTTAAGACTCGAGCAACCAACGCTCCGGTATGTAATCCTATCCGATGGCAATCAACCCCAAAACTAGCTAGGACCTGGTTATCACGGACTGGGCTCTCATCGAAATTAATTATTGGAATTTGCATTTTTTCAGCAGCAACTATTATTGCAGATAGTGCAGGTTGGATTGGGCCGCTACCACTAACATAGATAAAATCAACTTTATTTTGAAATTTAAGACTATTAGTTGG
>CALKVD010000036.1 GCA_937996615.1 uncultured Rickettsiales bacterium
TCCCCCCTGCACTATTGATTGCATCTATAACTGACTTAGAGGCATAGTCAACTTCAATATTGATTAAAGGCATATATTTTGCTTTATATTGCATTGCTGGAGCCGAATTCAGGCCACCATTTAGTAGTTTGATTTTTTTACCCATAGCCGAGCCATATCCGAGACTCCATAGCTTGCTTATTTCAACCAAGCTATCATTTGGTGTGAGCTTTTGTTGATCATATAATTTGAGTAGATCTGAGATGTTCAAAACATCAAAATATTGCTTATTTAATGATTTAAAGCCGCGTTTAGGTAGACGTCGATGCAACGGCATTTGCCCTCCCTCAAATCCATTGATAGCGACACCAGATCTAGCTGTTTGCCCTTTACCACCACGTCCGCTGGTTTTGCCAAGTCCACTACCAATACCACGGCCTAGGAGTTTGCGTTTTTGTCTTGATCCTTTATTATCCTTTATATTATTCAACTTTAACATTTTGCTACCGTTATATGATTTGTTATTTTTGCTATTATTTATGGTTTTTATTGTAAACAATATGATAAAAAATTGTTATATTGTTCATAATGTTGCGTTTTCTATGCTATTCTCAACAACAATTAGGTGTTGTACAGTTTCAATCATACCTAGAATATCAGGAGTTTTAGCAAGTTTAGATATGCGACCAATTTTGCCCAATCCTAGACCAACTAAAGTTGCTCTCTGTTGTTTTGATCTTCCTGACATACTTTTGGTTTGACGTATAACAATATGGTCAAGAGAAGTTTTTGATTTAGATTTTTTCATATTATGGTAATCCAAAAATTAACAAATTTAAGAAAGATTATTTAGCTTCAAAGTAAGCGGTGAAAATTGTGAATATAGTATAAAAGCACATATCGACAAGTTTCTCAGATTAGATTAGCTTTTTATGCCCCAGTAGTTTCAGCTGGATTAGCAGCAGGTGATTCATTCATAGCAACATCTGCATCGCTTTTTTTGCTAAAATGTTCGTTATTACCTGATCCCAAGATTTCGACTAAACTTTTATTTCTTTTTTCAGCTATAAATCTAGGTGACTGAGTGCTGAGCAATGCTTTCATTGCTGCTTTAAGCGCATTATGAGGATTGGTTGTCCCAATGATTTTAGTGACTATATCTTTTAATCCCAAAACCTCTAGCAAGGCCCTAACAGCACCGCCAGCGATAACACCAGTTCCAGCAGGGGCCGGACGCATTATAACTTTGCAGCCACCGAATTGAGCTGATACATCGTGGTGTATTGTTCTGCCTTCACGCAATGGAATTCTAGTCATTGAACGCATAGCGCTTTGCATAGCTTTAGAGCGAGCATTCGAGACCTCAACTGCTTTACCGCTACCAATGCCACATTTGCCTTTGCCATCACCAGCAACAACGACAGCAGAAAAACTAAATCTTCTACCACCTTTGACAACTTTAGTACAACGGCCAACGTATACCATCTGTTCTTTGATTTCGCTACTATCAATTTTAGCCACTAAAACCTCTTATTAAAATAAAAACAATTGAGCTCGAAAGCTATACCAATGCTTATGAATAAACTT
>CALKVD010000037.1 GCA_937996615.1 uncultured Rickettsiales bacterium
AGATCTACACAGGCGAAGACACTCTTTCCCTACACGACGCTCTTCGATCTGGTCTACAACATATTTTAAATAAAAATCAATACTATAAATTAATGATTCTTTAATCTTAAAAAAGAATTTTATCAATCTAAATAATATAATTTTGCAAATAAAAAATGAAATGATAGTAATATAATTTAAACTGATATTCTAAACTTAATTTTCGGTCAAGAAGTTTCAATATTTTTTATCAGATAATTAAATTAAGCTAATTAAATTGCTTCATCTATTCACTAATATGTTTTATAGAATTATTTTTAATAACCTATCTCAACAATTTTACTTATAGAAATCTTTAGTCTATAAATTTTGGGCCACAAAAATTATTTTCAGAAAATCAAAATTGATTAATGTATTTAATTATGTTTTTTAAAATTCTTAATCAAGCTATTTTTATTTCTGCTGCGATAACTTCGCAAACATTATCAGCAAATTTGATAACACCTTTAGAAATTAGTTCTATTTTTATTTCTTGGTTTGAATTATTAATTGCAGTTATAATTCCTGGATCAAGAGTTGCAACATATTGTTGGTGATTAGGCAAAATTTCAATTAATCCTTCAAAAGCTTGCAATTTAATTTTTGCAAAATGTTGTTTTTGAATTTCAGCAATAGTAACTATTGATTGAGAGCTAGAGTCAATGGGGTTATTTTTATCTAGCCGATTATCACTATCAGTTGTTAGTGATAATGCTTTAAGTATTAAGGATATGTTATTCTTATAATGTTCCATGAAATCACCGATATAAAATATATAATTTCATAATGACTAGCTGGCTAAAGTTTTTGCTTTTTCAACCGCTTCTTCTATATTACCAATCATATAAAAAGCCATTTCCGGCAAATGGTCATATTTTCCTTGGAGAATTTCAGCCGCCCCTCGAATTGTATCATCTATATCAACAAATTTGCCTGGCATACCAGTAAAAACTTCAGCAACATTAAAAGGTTGTGACAAGAAGCGTTGGATTTTTCTAGCTCTTGCAACCAGAAGTTTATCTTCTGCAGATAATTCATCCATTCCAAGAATCGCGATAATATCTTGTAGTGATTTATAAACTTGGAGAATTCTTTGAACCTCTCTTGCAACGCGATAATGTTCTTCGCCAACTATTTCTGGAGTTAGCATTTGGGAAGTACTGTCAAGAGGATCAACTGCGGGATATATACCAAGTTCAGCTAAACTTCGGCTTAAAACTGTTGTTGCGTCGAGATGGCTAAACGAAGTTGCAGTTGCTGGATCAGTTAGGTCATCTGCCGGAACGTATATAGCTTGGACCGAGGTAATTGACCCCCGGTTTGTTGAAGTTATTCTTTCTTGTAGCATTCCCATTTCAGTTGCAAGGGTTGGTTGATATCCTACCGCAGATGGAATTCGCCCTAGCAACGCCGAAACTTCAGCCCCAGCTTGGGTAAAGCGAAATATATTATCTATAAACAATAGAACATCCTGTCTTTTAGCATCGCGAAAATATTCAGCAATCGTTAAAGCAGACAAAGCAACCCTAGCTCTTGCTCCAGGAGGTTCGTTCATTTGGCCATATACTAGGCTGACTTTTGATTCTTTAGGATTATCAAGGTTTATTACTCCAGATTGGCACATTTCATTATATAAATCATTTCCTTCTCTGGTTCGTTCGCCAACTCCAGCAAAAACAGAGTATCCGCTATGATTCTCAGCAATATTATTAATTAATTCCATTATGATTACTGTTTTTCCAACCCCAGCACCACCAAATAATCCAATCTTGCCACCTTTAGGATATGGAGCCAATAGATCGATAACTTTAATGCCAGTGGTTAATATTTCGTAATTCGTAGATTGTTGCGATAGTTCTGGTGCTGGGGCATGGATTGAATGGTATTCAGCATTTTTGATTTCCTTGCCGCCATCTATAGCTTCGCCTACTACGTTTAGAATACGTCCCAAAGTTTGGTCACCAACTGGAACCATGATCGGAGAACCACTATCAACAACATCAACTCCTCGCTGCAAGCCATTAGTGCTTTGCATTGAAATTGTTCTAGCAATATTATCCCCAATATGTTGAACAACTTCTAATGTAATTTTTTGATTATTGATTTTGGTATGTAGAGCATTATGCATTTGTGGCAAGACATTATCAAATTTAACATCAACCACAGCGCCAATAACTTGTAGTACAGTACCTTTAGACATAGTATTTTTTTTATTCACGATGACTTTTTATTTAAATAAATATAACCTAGAGATAGGATCTTATCTCTAGATTGTATACAAATATTTTTTGCTGAATGCAAATTTTTTATATAACTAATAATGATTTGTGTTGACTATAGTTGATAATTTGCTACGATACTAGCTCTGTTTATAACATGTAAATTAACTAAGAGGTTTTAGTGGCCCGTATTGCTGGTGTTAACATACCTTCGAACAAAAAAATCGAAATAGCCCTGACATATATTCATGGCATAGGTCAGCACAGTGCAAAAGATATTTGTACTTTAGCTGGAATATCTCCAACCATTAGAGTTTCTGCACTTAGTGATAATGATATCTCTAAATTGCGTGAAATTATTGCTAACGAATACCAAGTTGAAGGTGATTTGCGTCGTAAAGTTAGTATGAATATAAAAAATCTTATAGATATTAAATGCTATCGCGGCAGTAGACATATTAGAAAACTGCCAGTAAGAGGACAACGAACCCATAGTAATGCCCGTACCCGCAAAGGTAAAGCTGTTGCTATTGCTGGTAAGAAAAAAGTCAGCAAATAATTAATTGCTGATTTAATATAAATTCATTCTTTTTAAATAAAATTGGTTTTTGACATGTCAATATCTAGTGATAATTCTATCAACTTAGGAGAAACAAAACAAACTACTCCGGCAGCAGAACAATCAGCTGCAGCTCCTGTTAGCAAAAAAACAAAATCTCAGAGCCAAAGCTCATCAAAAAGTAAACGTTTTGTTCCAGCTGGAGTAGTGCATATAAATGCAACTTTCAACAATACTATCATTTCAGTTAGTGACACTGGGGGTAATGTAGTATCTTGGTCATCAGCAGGAGCAAATGGTTTTAAAGGATCAAGAAAATCAACCCCATACGCAGCGCAAGTCACTGCAACCAAAGCGTTAGAAACAGCAGTCGCAATTGGTCTTAAAACTGTCAGTATTGAGCTTAAGGGAGCTGGTCCAGGAAGAGAATCAGCGGTTAGAGCAATAGCTCAAACCGTCAATGTCACTAGCATCAAAGACATAACTCCAGTTCCTCACAATGGAACAAGACCACCAAAAAGAAGAAGAGTGTAATTTGGTGCTTTTTCAAAAATATAATGGCTTGTATAAATAAAAAGAACCAAATGTTTTATACAGCTTGTTGATTAATTTAACTTTTTAAAATTTGTTGCCCGTGGAAATAACATATACCAAGTCTTTAGGACGATACTCAATGATCAGACCAGAATATTTTCTCGTCAATACTACCAATGATGGCAATTCTGCTACATTTTGCGTTGAACCTCTAGAATCAGGCTTTGGCGTTACTTTAGGCAATGCATTGCGCAGAGTAATGCTTTCATCAATTGAAGGAGTTGCTATTACATCGGTTGTTATTGATGGGATAGATCATGAATATTCGACAATCAAAGGAGTAAAGCAAGATGTTGCAGAAGTCATAATGCATTTAAAACAGGTCGTGGTGCAATCCGAATCAAGAGAGCAGCACAAACTAAATCTGGAAGCTAAAGGACCAATGACCGTCACAGCTGGAATGATTCAAACTCCAACTGGTGTGACAATAGCCAATCCAGACACAAGAATATGCGACATAGAAAAAGGATCTAGTATCAACATGACTCTTACTGTTTCTCCAGGAGTAGGCTATGTGACTGCTTCAACCCATACTTCAGCTAAAATTCAAGCAACCGCAACCGGTAACCTTATCCCAATAGATGCGATTTTTTCTCCTGTAAAGCTTGTGTCATATAAAGTCGAAAATAGTCGCGTTGGAGCCGATACTGATTTTGATAAATTATTTATTACAATCCAAACCAATGGTAGCATCTCTCCAGATGTTGCGTTAAGTCATGCGGCAAAAATATTACAGGATCAACTCAAAATATTTGTTGGTAGTATCGATGATATTGAGGAAATCAAAGATCAAAACGAAAAACTTCTGCCTTTTGACCCGAGATTATTGCTAAAAGTTGATAATTTAGAACTTTCAGTCAGATCGCATAATTGCTTAAAAAATGAGAATATTGTCTATATTGGTGATTTAGTAAGCAAAACAGAAGCAAGAATGCTTCAAACACCTAATTTTGGTAAAAAATCTCTCAATGAAATCAAAGATATTTTAGTAAAAATGGGTATGAGATTTGGAATGGATGTAAGTAGTTGGCCACCAAAAAATGTTGAGGAATTGGCTAAAAAATATGAAGAAGACAACGGCTTGACCAATTTATAGTTGGTTAGCAAACACACTGAAACAATTTTTATATTTAATTTAAAATTTATTTTTTATACTAGGTAATAGTTATGAATCACGGTATCAAAGGCAGAAAATTCAATCGAAGAGGATCTCATCGTAGTGCTATGTTGATCAATTTGATTAAGTCAATAATCAAAAGCGAATCGGGGCAGATGATAACTACAATAGCAAAAGCAAAAGAAGTCAAACCATTGATTGAAAAAATAATCACTAGAGCTAAACATTCTATCAGCACTGAGGGAGCTCAATCTCTGCATCATAAACGAGTATTATGTTCTAAACTTATGAACGATAACACTATAGTAAAAAGATTAGTAGATGTAATTGCTCCTCGCTACAAAGAACGTCAAGGAGGATATGTTAGTATTGTGCGTGCCGGCTTTAGAACTGGTGATAGCGCTGAAATGGCTTTAGTTACTTTGCTGGATTAATTTTTAAATATATTTTTTTATTAGCATGTATCCAAAAATAATATTTTGGATATGACATTCTTGTTGAGATGCTGTTATAGAAATACTAGCAGAATCACTAAATAGAAATCTAAAAGTTTATTGTGTTTTATTATATAGTAAATTGGGTTCGAGTTTGCGTTTGAGATGTGACATATGGGTTTAAGCTATTATATATAAATTACAAATAGCCTCGTGCTATAACGCAAAGATTTTAGAAGTAAAGTAATGAGCGACGTTAATGGAGGTAACAATTGCTATAGAGCTATGTTAAAGTTTGACATATAGCAAAAAGACCATATAAAATTGGTATGGCAAAAAGCTGTTATATGCCGGTAAATTTTAGCGAAATATCCGAAATAACCTGCTCTTTTTATACTGGCTCAGCTATATAGTAAATTAAGCTAAAGTTTATATATTAAATATTTTATTAAAATATTTGTCTTACTATAATTCTAATAATTATATAGCTTAGAACTGTTGCGAAATGAAAACTTTTTAGACAATGTTGTTCAAATTATCCGCTAGCCCCTTCGCCTCAAATACTCATCTACTTCAAAGTATACTCGAGTCTTTTTTTTGGGGGGGCGAGTTTTTTACACATCCTTAGATAAAACTTCTGCTAACTTTAGACTCGCTCGCAACAGCCACCCCAACTTAAGATTTTAGATCTATATGCAAACCACAACTGAATTTGCTATAAAATTGATTTCTAATATTTGTTGATTTACAATATTTCAATGCATAAAAAAAAGTCCTGGTAAAATTTGCTTACCAGGACTTTTTTAAATTAATTATTTTAGTCTAAGTTGCTTTAAGAAGCTAAAACAATAATTTT
>CALKVD010000038.1 GCA_937996615.1 uncultured Rickettsiales bacterium
ACATCCTGGGGCTGGAGAAGGTCCCAAGGGTTCGGCTGTTCGCCGATTAAAGTGGTACGTGAGTTGGGTTCAGAACGTCGTGAGACAGTTCGGTCCCTATCTGCCATGGGCGTAAGGAAAATTGAGAGAATCTGACTTTAGTACGAGAGGACCGAGTTGGACATACCTCTAGTGTGCCAGTTGTTTCGCCAGAAGCAACGCTGGGTAGCTACGTATGGAAGGGATAACTGCTGAAAGCATATAAGCAGGAAACCCATCTCAAAAATAATTTTCCCTATAGCGCCGTAGAAGACTACTACGTTGATAGGGTAGGTGTGTAAGTGGGGTAACTCATTTAGCTAACTACTACTAATAGCGCAATTGACTTGTTAGTTGTTAAATTGTATTGCATGATTCAGTTGCGTATAGCTCTGATATTGCGATTTCAGCTTTACTATTCATAAATTAATTTTTCTTTTTACTTTCTAAATATTTTGTTTTGTCACTATATTGGTGAGAAGATATTATTGAGTTAACTCTCAGTAATTCTGACACCAACAATAAATAAGGTGGTTATAATTACTAATATTTGACTATTAGCAATTTAGTTTAACAATGAAACAGGACATTTAGAATTACTTTTGTAAATAGCAACAATAGACTTGGTGATTTTTAGAGAGGTTGAAATACCTGAACTCCATCTCGAACTCAGAAGTCAAGAGCCTCATCGCCGATGGTACTTCGTCTTAAGGCGTGGAAGAGTAGGACATTGCCAGGTCTATTGTTGCTATATACATAATCTCAGCTATAAATCAGCTAAATATAAAAACCCTTAACCATATAAAACAAAGAAAATCACTTTCCTGTTTTTTATTTGGTGGTATGTTCCTATCTTTATTTGTTAGTTTAATTTTATCAACGGATATTCATTAATTTTGCTAATGTTTATAAAACAATTTCTATAATACTATGAATAATTTATAGATGATGCAAAAAGATTTGCTAATCGTAATTTTCAAGCTTTACTATCCAATAAAAACGATATTTAAAAATAAAGATTTAATCTGCAATATTGAGGGTCTAAGCAAAAATAGTAAATTATGGATTATCGAAGACTAATTTTTAAATATGTAATTATAATAAAATATTTTACATCTTTTTGCGAAAGGTCAGCTTAAATGTTGGTTGATGCTGGTCATCCATATATATATTAGAGTTCTTCTAATAAGTTTTAATCTCATTTTCCAACTACCCCCGCCTCCTTTAGCTTCTCCAGACAACCGATCTTTAAAGAATACAGGAAATTCATGAATCTTAATTTTATTTTTTTGTGCACAGTAGAGTGAATATAGATCAAGTGAAAAGTCAAGTGGTCCTTTATTTTGTAGATATAGATTGTAGAATTTGCGTGAAAACATTTTAGGTTGAGCATTAATATCAGTTAAGTATACCCTTAACATTAGCAACACGGCAACACTCATTCCAAAAGTTAATAACACATCTAGAAGCTTGCGATTTTTTCTCACACCTTTGATTAAGAATTGTTCCTGGTTGGTTTTTAAAGAGCTCCATAAATCATAAGCAACAAATAAGTCTGATGGATCAGTTTGCATATCAGCATGAGTCCAAGCGAGAATATCACCCCGAGCAACTTTAAGGCCAGAGAGTATAGCATTACCATACCCCTTGCTTTCATCTATATCCACCATTTTAAACTCGATTTTATATTCCGTTGGATGTTTTAGCTTTGCAGGTGAATTTGCTGTGTTTGCTTTAGTTTGTTTTAGATTTTTCTTTGATTTTATGGCAAAGTCATCAATAGTTTTCTCTATCTCTTTTTTAGTATTATCAGTTGAGGCGTCATTAACCAGGATAATTTCTACATTACATTTAAGATGAGTTTGTGCAAGTTCAATGAAACGATTGACAACAACTGCAATATTTCCTACCTCATTATGGCAAGGGATGACAATAGATAGCATATATTAACCTAATAAATAAATTGATATTATAAACATTCGGGTTTTTCGTCCCTAATAAACTGCAACCAATAGTTGATTGTCTGCTGATATTCTTGGTAATCTTGTGGAGTTCCGTAGCAAATATATTTGTCTACTTTGAGAACCGCAACCTTTTTTCCCATATTTAGCATATATTGCATTACTTGATCGACATAAAATTCATCATTAATTTTATCATCCGCTGCAATCATTGCTTCGGCTGCAATCACAAAATCATTTGTATTGCGAAACCAAAAACTACCAACGATAGCATTATCAGTTAGTGGATTATTGCTAATAGGTTTTTTCACTGATATTGTCTTAGCTATCAAAGGATAAGCTTGGCTGTCTTCAACCATAACCCAGCCATATGCTTCTGGTATAGAAACTACTGCTTGGTTATTGCAATGGGTCAGAATCACTGCATCAATCCTTTGGTCTTGAACCAGGTCATTGAATTTTTTTGGTATCAAGCTGATCCCATTATCACATGCGCCAATAAATAGTTGTTGCTCATTGTTGAATAGATCTTTTGCTCGCAAACAATCAACAGCCTGTCCTCGATGTTTTAGTTCATTTTGCTCGGGAGCTAATATAAATTCAGCGTTGAGGTATTTTTGGATTCTGCCAAGGATATTATATTCTGCTTGGTGACTCTGCTTCACTATAATTATAGTACTAGCTTTATCATCCTCTGTCCTATTTAAAATCTTGTTTATGTCATTTGCTGCGCTTACAATCATTGGTATTTGATTGCCATTAAATCTATCGGTGATTTCAATTAATGGTTTGGGTAAATCATAACCAGCATCAGCAAATCTTTTGCCATTACCAGCGGCTGGAATTAGGATTATTGTTTTTTTCTTTTGCATTGATATTACTTCATTTTACATATTAATTTCTATTTTCTGTGTCAAAAGAGAGTTAGTCCAAAACAAATATTCACTTAAGTCTTCAGGCGTACCCCATTGGCAGAATTTATCTACAATTGGCCATATCTTGACTGATTTTGAATCTTGCACCATTAAGTTGTATAGTAAACTGACAAAGTGTTCTCCTCCTGTTGCCATATCATCCCGCAGTAATGCTTCGGCAACATAGTGCTTCAAGAGATCGCCTCGCCTGAAATAGTATGTTCCAGGAGAATGGAGTGCTTCTTCTTTGTTTTGGCTAAAACTATATTTTTCTCTAATTTCAATTAAGTTGTTCTGTGAATCAATTTTGCAAGAAGCATAAACATTATGATTAGGTATAAGATGGGGGTGAAAGCCAGTGTAGCAAGGCAGGGCGCCGTCACATTGGGTATTAGAAGCTAATTCCCAAAACTTGTCTATATCCCACCTCATATAGTAATCACAATAGCTGACAATTGTTGGTATCTCGTTTAGAATAAATTCTTTTGCGAGAGATAGGGCCGCAACAGGACCTTTTTGAGATGGATAATCCTTTTCTACATTTTGGGTTAGTTCGACAATCTCGATTTCTATATCCTTTGAAATCTCACTGACTTTGTCGACGCTTTTTAATAAAATCTCTCTCATGTTGCTATATTGCTGTAGGTGATTTTGGCGGCAAATGAACACAATTCTCTTGATTGGGTTTTGTGTTGCTTTATGATTTGCTTGCCCTAAAAAAGCTTTAATGACCCATTCAACCATTCTTAGGTGATGCACCATAATCAATGGTTTGAGAGTGCTATAGCCAGCGGCAACAAAACGAGAGCCATTGCCCGACATTGGGATTATGAGCTGAGCTTTTTGGATTGAACCTGATTTCATTTTTGTTTTACCTATTTATCTAATTACCAAAATCATTCTATTATTATGCTTTATTGTATCGCACTCCTATATTTCTCACTTTCCATTCCTAGCAGTTCTCCGACTGCATCTAGAGATAAATACCTCGGAGTAAAACCTATAGCTTGGATTTTGTTGAGAATATAGCGATGACCGGCATAGGTTTCTGTCAAATTATCGCTGCGAGGCTTTTGGCTATATACAGCTAAATCCGGAATCAAGATTTCACTGTAGTTTAGATCTGTATTATTAGATAAATCAAAATCTTGCGATGCAAATTCTGCTAAAGTAAATTCTGTTAATTTGAGTAATGCCCTGATTTTTGAATTAATAAATTCGTGGATTGCTAAAACAGTTTGGCTATCTTTGCCACTCACAATGACTCCATGGTTAGCTAGGAAAATAATCTTGGTCTCATCTTGGTTTGGCAAATCTTTGAAGGATAGATCGTTAGTTGCCATTTCTATGGCGGCTTTGATTTTTATTGCAAGTTTAATTCCTGGAGTTACATAATCTATCCAGACAATATTGCCATATTTTAAATTAAAATTTTGAATTATTGCTGGGGTTAATTTGTCTCTTATCCAAATTGCACCTTCTTCTGAACAGGTGGCAACATTAACATAGACTGAATGCGAGTGGATTATATACCTACCACTAAGTAGCGCGTGGAACCATGTTTCCATTGAAGGAGATGTAATTGGTAGTTTTGTGCCATCTATTTCGCTAACGATAGCATTCCGTAATAATCCACCACTCTCTCTATCTGAAATCTGATCTAGGGTTTTTAGATTCAAGATAGCAATGAGTGCGTTATACTCTAAAAGTGTCCAGCCTTTGTTACCAGTTTCTTGCATAGCCATATCTCGGACTTTGAATCCAGAAGCTTTGATCAAAATTAAAGTTCTTGCTGATAAAGATACTTTACAGGAAATATTTCCCCCACCTCCTTGGAAATAGGCTATATTGTGGCCAATGTCTTGGCTAAAATTGATGAAGTCACCAATTTGTTTGTAGATTGTCACCATTTCTTTGTGTTCATACATATTTTGATTAGAAAAGAGTTAAATTTTTAAGCCATTACGCAAAAGCAAATAAGATATTATTATTTGTATAATTCCGATATAACCGCTGTGCCAATTTGGGTTTAGTTTATCGAATAGCTTAAGTTCTGGCAACACTTTGTCTGAGAGCTTTTTTATCTCTTCAATTGTCACCTTAC
>CALKVD010000039.1 GCA_937996615.1 uncultured Rickettsiales bacterium
GATTTTCTTCAGTATAAATTCGATCTTTTTTATTAAGATCAATATCATGTATGATATTTTTTGCTTGTGTTGTATTAAGCGATTCGTTCTCTATTATCCCCAGTTTTTTTGCAATTATTTCAACTGGTTTGTCTGCTAGATCGTTTGGTGATTCTTTTGTTGAGTTTTGAATATTTTTTGCCAAAACGTTCCATAAAATCTGAGCATCATTTAATCTTTCTTGTCTTTCTTCTTTTATGTTGGTATAACATTCAGTATTAGTTGCAAAGAACTGCTGAATTTTTAATTCTTTGTTATTTTTATTATTCTGTTTGTTTGGTGATGTTTGATCTAAGCTAAACTCAGCATCATCACAGTCGCTAGGCAAGCAATCTTCTCGTTTTGCTGATGCTGAAATTTCTGATTGAGTTTGCAGTTTTGGGGTTTGATTGGCAATATTTTGATTCGGGCTTAGATTATTTTTATGACTAGAATTTTGATTGGATCGTGGTTCTGCGCCAGGTTTTGTTAATATATCAAAAAATGATTTGCAGCTTTCTGGTTTTTCTTCTGGAATAGCGTCGTTAACTGATGTACTCGGTAAAGAAATAGTTTTTTTTTCATTGGGGCGAAAAGGTGTGATTTGGTTTGCGAAATCGCTCATATCAATTTTTGTATAGGTTGGTTGTTGATGTATTAGTGTATTATATTTTAACATCAGATCACAATAACCAAATAGCTATATGGTATATTATTGTGGTATTAGAGTACATTGCGTTTCGCTTTTATGTTTTGCCTCAAATGGAATAGTTTGTGGCTGAGCGCGCTGTACCAGCCGCCAAAATGTGCACTAGCAGGCCCTTTATGCAAAGGTGGGCGCCATATACCACAAACCTCGGTTCGAAGTAGAGACAGCTCCCTCTAGTAAACGTATCGGCCATGAACTCAACAAGTTGTACGGTCAGGTCAAGCGCAACTGAAGTGAATATAGCATTAAATTATAATCAAATGCAACATATTTTTAATATTATATTGCTAATCACTTGATTAAAATCCTTGAGCTCTGGATTTATTGCCTTAGTGTTGATTAAAAATTTTCCTAAGGTACCGTTGTCAGCATTTTCACATAGTTGGGCAACAATTGGTAAAGTACCGAGAAAACTAATGTCATTAGAATTTGCATATTCTTGAACTTTTTCTTTGCCGAATGGGTATATTTTATTACCCTGACCGTCAATAATATACCCCATATTTTCGACAATACCTAGCATATTTATACCCATCTTATTTAGCATATCGATTGATTTATGGGTATCGTCAATTGATATTTGTTGGGGGGTTGAAACTACAACCGCTCCATGTATCTCATAATTCTGCATTAAATTAAGATGGATATCTCCGGTTCCTGGTGGGGTGTCGACTATCAGGTAATTAGTGTTGTGCCAGCGCAGAAAACTTGAATGTCTCCATTCGCTATTTTGGATGATCCGATGGAGCATTTTGGACAACATCGGTCCTCGCCATACCAAAGCTTGATTAGAATCAACCAAAGACCCAACCGACATGATTTTAATTTTGTCTATTTCTGGCGGGATAAATAAATTGTTTTGAATTATTGGTTCTTCTTCGATGCCAAAAATCCTAGGTATCGAAGGGCCATGAATATCTGCATCTACTATACTCACTTTATGCTTTTGTTGACTGAGGGCGATAGCGATGCTAGATGTGACAATCGATTTTCCCACTCCTCCTTTGCCTGAAATTACTAGGATGACTTTATCAACTCCTGGGATTGCAGTTTTATTTTTTATTTGTTGTTTGTTTTTATCTGAAGGTGTAACATTATGATGTTGTATATTTATGTTGCTAACCTCGGCATCCTCTTCAATTTCATTTGTTATAATGATTCTAACTTTAGTTTTGATTTGGCTATATATATCTTCGATTTTTGTTTCGGTTTGTCCCTCAAGATTATTAATTGCTTCGATGACCGATTCTTTTTCTATAGCTTTGAGACATTGATTTTCAAGATTGGTAGCTAGGTTGGTCTTGGTGGCAGAATTATCAGCAATTGCAAATATTATCATAACTCTTCCATTTTTTAGATAAATCGTTTTGAGATATTTGCTTAAAGCGGAATGATGCTCTGAGTCATAGTCATTTAAGGCTTGGCGTATGGTTGCGGTTATTCTATCGGTCATATTCATTTTATAAATTATTGTTATGATATAATATTGTATTGCGTTAAATTTAATTTAAAATATTTTTATTATTTTTTATTTTATATACTTCCATACTCTATTCAGGAAGTATATAATTCAAACAAATTTTAGTAAAACTATGTTTGAACCCAAATCGCGATCTGGTTGATGTTTATATTATAAATTATGTTGACATTAGCAATCTGATTACGTAGAATCGGGACTTCGTAGTATGCCAATTATGGCAAAAACTTTTTATAGTAAAATTAAATAATAAATGCCTACTATCAATCAATTAGTAAATAACCCTAGGAAACCTAAGGTATATCCAAGCAAAACCAGAGCATTGGGTGGTAATCCCCAAAAACGTGGTGTATGTACTAAAGTTTATACGACAACTCCTAAAAAGCCTAACTCAGCTTTGCGTAAGGTTGCTAAAGTTCGTCTAAGTAATGGATTTGAGGTGATCGCTTATATACCTGGTGAAAAACATAATCTTCAAGAACACTCTGTCGTTTTAATTCACGGTGGTCGTGTCAAAGATTTGCCCGGTGTTCGCTATCGTATTATCAGAAGTGCATTGGATACTCAAGGAGTAAAAGACAGAAAACAGGCACGTTCTCGCTATGGAGCAAAACGCCCTAAATAGTCAAAGATTAAAAAAAATAATATAAATTAATTCGTTTATTAAATATGGCAAGAAAATCTGCTGCTAAAAAAAGAGTAATCATTCCTGATTATAAATATCATCACGCTGGAATAGCTAAATTTATTAATAGCGTTATGCTTGATGGTAAAAAAACCAAAGCTGAAAAAGCTGTTTATGAAGCATTGGAAGAAGTTGCAAAAAAAGT
>CALKVD010000040.1 GCA_937996615.1 uncultured Rickettsiales bacterium
TCTTCAGCCCAGACTACTATGATTTGTCTATGGTTGGCAGAATGAAAATCAACCTCAAACATGGTCTAACAACAGAAGTTAGACACTTAACTAAAGAAGACATCGTCACCTGCCTAAAACATCTTGTTTCTCTACGCGACAGCTCCGGAGAAGTGGATGATATAGACAGCCTAAGCAATAGAAGAGTCAGATCGGTTGGTGAGTTGATCGAAAACCAGTTCCGCGTCGCTTTGGGCCGCATCCAAAGGTTAATGGTTGAACGTATGGGAGCAGTTGATGTTAATTCTGTGATGTTGCATGAATTAGTCAATTCAAAAGCTCTTTCTTCAGTAATCAACGAGTTTTTTGGCACATCCCAGCTATCACAGTTCATGGATCAAACCAATCCACTAGCAGAGATCACTCATAAACGAAGAATTTCAGCCCTCGGCCCTGGTGGACTGACTAGAGAACGCGCAACCTTTGCTGTTCGCGACGTTCACCCAACGCACTACGGCAGAATATGCCCTATTGAAACACCAGAAGGCCAAAACATCGGCTTGATCAATTCATTAGCGACTTATGCAACTATCAACAGCTATGGTTTCATCGAAACACCTTACTATAAAGTAGATAACGGAGTCATAACTAACCAAATTAGATATATTTCAGCCTTAGAAGAAAGCAAATACACTATAGCTCAAAATAATGCTAAAATCGTCAACGAAGGAGCGAAATTAAAGCTCGAAGGCGATTCGATCGTTTGCCGCCATCATAATGAATTTATTTTAGCACCATCAGCTGAAATTGATTATATCGATGTTTCACCTAAACAGCTTGTCTCGGTCGCAACAGCTTTGGTTCCATTTCTCGAAAACGATGACGCCAGCCGCGCTCTAATGGGTGCAAACATGCAACGCCAAGCTGTTCCACTGCTTGAAAACGAAGCACCTCTTGTTGGAACTGGAATAGAGGAAGTAATTGCTAGGGATTCTGGCGCCATTGTGATTTCTGATATAGATGGAGTCGTCCATTCTGTTGACGCAAATAGAATTGTAATACGTTCCAGTGAATCATTACAACCATCAAAAATAGTATTTAAAAAAGGTGCTACCAAAAACAGCGAACAAATAACAATCCCTCAATCTGCTGAACTAAGCAATAAATCTATACCAAACATCAAAATATATAGCCTATCGAAATATCAAAAATCCAACCATAGCACCTGTATAAATCAACGTGCCCTTGTCAATGTTGGTGATAATGTCAAAAAAGGAGATGTACTAGCTGATGGAAGTTCGACCGACAATGGTGAATTAGCTCTGGGTAAAAACGTCCTTGCGGCTTTTATGTCATGGAACGGCTATAACTTCGAAGATTCTATCCTAATTTCAGAACGAATAGTTCAAAACGACGTCTTCACTTCAATCCAGATTCAACAATATGAGGTTATTTCTCGCGATACCCGCCTCGGCCCAGAAGAAATTACACGCGATATACCAAATATCCCAGAAGAATCTCTAAGCCACCTGGACGAAAGCGGTATTGTTCATGTTGGAGCAATGGTTAAAGCTGGCGACATCTTGGTTGGCAAGGTAACTCCAAAAAGCGAATCAGTATTAACCCCAGAAGAAAAACTTCTGCGTGCTATTTTTGGAGAACGTCTAGCAGATACTCGGGATTCTTCGCTCTATATGCCGCCAGGTGGCTCAGGGACCGTTATCGGTGTTCGCGTCTTCACTCGCAGAGGAATCGAAAAAAACGAGCGAGCGATGGCTCTGGAACGCATGGAAATTGAACACTATACCAGGGATCATCAAGACAAAATAGATCGGAAGAGCGTCGTGT
>CALKVD010000041.1 GCA_937996615.1 uncultured Rickettsiales bacterium
ATGGCCCTTTTATAAAAAAGTTTGGGAGGCTCAGCTAATTGCCTTTTCAACCAGTAGTTCTAAAGCGACTTTGGTTCCGTTGATGAATATTATGGAAAATAAAATGGGGGTGTCAAAGCAAAGTTCCCGATTTGTTTTGCCATTATCTGCAGCGTTAAACATGGATGGTGGGGCAATATATCATTCTATATGTGCGTTATTTTTTGCTCAATTGCTAGGAGTGCAACTTGGGGCTGCTGAATATATGACTCTTATTTTGATGAGTACTATCGCATCAATTGGAGGAGCTGGGATACCTGGGGGGGTATTGCTGTTTTTGGGAATGGTTCTGCAATCAATAGGGTTGCCGATGGAAGGAGTTCTAATTGTTGCAACAGTAGATAGAATATTAGACATGATGACAACTGTGATCAACGTTACTGGCGATGCTTGTATTACTTTGTTGATAGATAAATCGCAAAAATCCTTGAATGTTGAACATTATTTGGCAAAAGGAATTGATGATTTTAGATGAATATAAATCTTATTTGGCTTTTAAAAATTTTCTTGCCAAAAAGAATGCTAATATACTAGCAAAAATCGACATTAAAGGGGCAATAAATCCAGTTGCTCCTAGATAACGAAGCAGTGTGTGGATAGTTATTGAAGAAATTACTGATCCCCAAAAAGCTGGTTCGTTATGTTGAAACCTCATTGTTGCCATTATCATCGGAACGGTTATTGCAGCTCCCCAAAGGGCAAAAGCAGAAACAACGAGCTCGACTACGTCTAGGTTATAAGTCGCAATATATAGTGCTACCATGCCTATGCAAATTGTTGCTAGACGCATTGCAAGCAATTTGATTTTATCATTTTGAATTCTTTTGAGAAATAGATTCTGGGTGATTAGAACTGCTGAAGCGTTGAGGTGGGAGTCTGCGCTGGACATGCTAGCAGCCATTACAATTATAACGAGTAGTCCCCTTATTCCATCCGGTAAAAAATCAGAGATAGCGTGGGGCATTAGATCTTTGGGAGCAACATCAGGCATAACGCAAACTGCGCTAAAAGCTATACATGGAATCATAAATCCGAATATAATCCGAATGATAAGTTCGATTTTAAACATTTGAGCTATTTGCGACGGGTGTTTAGTCATCAAAAATCTTTGGATCAAAGGTGGATAAAGCCAGAGAAATGGCAATGCCCCAGCAACAAAAAGAATTCCATATTCACCTGCTTTGGGATTTGAAAATATTGCTAATTTTTTACCATCAATGCTATTCCATACAGCACCAATTCCACCAGCGGCAGAAACCATATACCAGGTCATTAGAGGCATCGCAATCATCAAAATAACAAAGCGGAATACGTCTGCCGGAACTAATGATTTAATTCCGCCAATCGTGCAATATATTATTACAATGAAACCAACTATTAAGATGATATCACGATAGTTTATTCCCCACATATTGCCTAAAATCCGCCCTAAGGCTGTTAATTGGCCACTGACACTAAGGGCGCTGGTTGTAAATCCGATGATTGCCGTTACCATTTCTGCTCTTGGTCCATAGAACATAAGCATCACATCGCCAGCTGATGTCATTCCTTGAAACCTTTGATCAAAATAACGTTCGATATATTTGCTGATATAGAGGCAAAAAACCCAAAATCCTGCCATGCCTACCATAAAAATAATCCCATCTTCAGCAACTTTTGCAACATCGCCAACAGTTGAACCGGCACCGAAGCTTGAAGCGAGAAAAGTCATCAACAAAACGAATGGACTATATTTTGCTGCTGAATAGCTTTTGGTATTTTTAACATTTCTACCGTAATAGAAGCTGAGCAAAACAATAGCTAAGACAAAGCTAATTATCAGAATTTTATCTATCATTTTGTATCAAAGACTAAAGAGTTATTTATATTATTGATTTTTAATTAATTTTACAAAAATTAATTAAATTAATTATCAGATTTATTTTTTTGCTCTAAATATAATCCATTGAAATCGATTAAATTCAGAATTAATGGATTAAATCCAGAATCGGTACTGATATCTGATATAATACGTCGAGCAAAAGGGAACAAAACATGAGGACAATGAACGTAACTCATAGTTTCGATCTCGCCTTCACTTGCTTCTGGATCAAAAGAAAATAAACCTGCATATTGTAACTCTATTATAAACAAAATATTATCATCAATATGAGATTTTGCTGTGATATGTAATACAACTTCTTTGGTTTGATTGTTTTGTTCATTAAGTTTGATGTTGTTAGTCGTGATATTAATATTAATGTCGAGCGACGCTTGCCCCGAATTGGTTAATGAATATGGAGCTGTAGGATTTTCAAAAGATAGGTCTTTGATATATTGAGCATGTATCATCAATCCCTTGCTTGAATTTATTGGTTTTGCTTCAACTTCTGTTTTTTTTGTGGTCATTTTGATATTAATTTATATTGCTTTGGTTTTATTAAACTAGTAGCCACACATTTTATATTATACCTTGACTAATCATTAAATAAAGTGCACCTTGTTTTTAAATGTGACTGTCAATCATATATCAAAATAATGTTAGATTTACTACTGCTTTTTTTTCTCGTTGTTATTATTGCAAATAAGCTCTTCAGTATTTTGGGTAAAGTTGATGGTGATCCAACTAATCAAGATCGACAAAATAGCAGTTGGGCTGCTGATTTGTTGAGACGCGCCCAGGAAGCAAGTCAAGCTCATAAACGAAAAACAACTAACAATATCAAAGAATTAGTTGATGTTGATGTGATTTCACCAATCGAAGCTACTCTTTCTCCAACTGCGCGAGATAATTTCAAGCTATTAAAAGAAATCGAACCAGGGTTTGATTTAGAGAAATTTGAAACCGGGGTTAAAAAAGTTTTCGTCATGATTATTGACGCGATCTGTAGTGATAATAAGAAAGTTTTGCAACATCTTTTAACAAATAATTTATATCAAGAGCTTTGTGATCAAATCGATAATAGAACAAAAGAAAAAAAGGTTTTAAAACAACATATTGTGACAATCAGAAAAATCGATATTGAAGACTTAGGTACATCAAAAATAGGTAATCAGCTTGTTGCTAGAATTGATGTTGCAATCACGAGCCAACAGACTCGAGTTGTTTATGGTGCTGAGGGTAAAGTAATCGAGGGTAAAGAAGAAAAGGTCGAACTGGTAACATCCCACTGGTCATTTACAAAAAACATAGGGGTTGGTGATTCAATATGGCGGCTACAAAAAATGTAAGCCAATGATGCAGCATAATAGCGCAATATAACGACGCAACAGATAGATACAATATAAAACGAACAAATGGAACAATTGCCCGATAGAAAAAATGATAAACAAAATTTTCAACCAATTTTTATTCCGCTGCGGCTGTATTCCGACTATTCCCTTGGGCAAAGTAATATCAAAATTAAAGACCTAATTAATCATTGTAAATATTTAAATATTCCAGCTGTTGCTCTGACTGACCTTAATAACCTATTCGGCGCGTTAGAGTTTGCAACCGAATGTTCGACCAACGGAATCCAGCCGATTCCTGGCGCGACAATTAGAATTGTTAATAAAGCGACATCTGGGCCTAATATTGATGACGCAAATGATTCAGACCTAAATTCTCTAGCAACTGAACTGACTGTTTTGGCCAAAAACGAAACTGGTTATAAAAATCTTCTTTGTTTGGTTAGCGAACTAAATCTTAGAAACGAAGAATTTTTTTATCATGATATTTTTCCCTATCTAAACAACTTGATTTTGCTGGTTGGGCCAAATAGCAATATCGCAAATCATTGCCAAAAGAACAGAACTGACCTAGCAAAAGTAGAGCTGCATAATCTCCAAAAAGCTGGGGGTGAAGTTTTTTTAGAATTACATAGATATCCAGACAATCGTCATCAACAACTCGAACCTTTGATGCTGCACCTAGCTCAACTTTCTAATATCCCGATTGTAGCAACTAATCCAACCCAGTTTCTTTCTCCCAATCTTCATTTATCTTGTGATGCTTTATCTTGTATTTTGGGTGGGAGATATTTAAATGAAGACAACAGGCCAAGGATAGACCTTGACCATTATCTTAAGAGTACACAAGAAATGGTAGCTCTATTTTCTGATTTACCAGAAGCGATAGAAAACACTGTTTTAATTGCGCAAAAATGTAGCTTCATGCCGGAAAAAAGCCCGCCACTTTTACCAAAATTTGATGTTAATATTTTAGATGAAGACGCATTGTTGGAAGAATATGCAACCAGAGGTTTAGCAGATCGAATTAAACACATCACAACCCAAGAAAATGCTAAAAAATACTGGGATAGGCTTGATTTTGAGAGATCTGTGATAAAAAAAATGGGTTTTTCTGGTTATTTTTTGATTGTTTCCGATTTTGTTTTATGGAGCAAGCAAAACGATATTCCAGTCGGGCCTGGAAGAGGTTCTGGCGCCGGATCTGTGGTCGCTTGGTCGCTTGGCATAACCGAACTTGATCCATTAGAATTTGGTTTGCTTTTTGAGCGATTTTTGAATCCAGAACGAATTTCAATGCCTGATTTTGATATCGATTTTTGTCAGTCTAGACGAGACGAAGTTATTAATTATGTAAGGCAAAAATATGGTTCTGATCGAGTTGCGAGTATCATAACATTTGGAAAACTGCAAGCAAGAGCAGTTTTGCGTGATGTCGGTCGGGTTTTAAGCATGCCATATTCTTTGGTTGATCGGATTTGCAAAATGGTTCCCAACAATCCAGCAAACCCAGTAACCTTGCAACAGGCGATTAATCTTGATAAAAACCTCCAAAATATGCGAGACACAGAGCCGGATATTGCTGAGCTATTGCGAATTTCTTTGCAACTAGAAGGTGTCCATAGACATGTCTCAACTCACGCTGCAGGAATCGTTATTTCAGATCGTCCGATAGTTGAGTTAGTCCCACTATACAAAACACCCGATACAGATTTACCAGTAGTTCAGTATAGCATGAAATATACCGAAGCTGCCGGACTAATGAAGTTTGATTTTCTAGGTCTTAAAACTTTGACTGTGCTGAATCAAGCTTGTCATTTGATTGCTGAGGGGGCTCAAAATAGTGCTAATGATAATTCAGCTGATGATAATAAGCTAGCAGAATATGATAATATAACAAACTATGATCAGCAAAAAAAATACCTAGCATCATACTACGATCTTTACTCCCTCAACTTAACCGATAGCGAAACATATAAAATGCTGTCGAAGGGTAAAACAATCGGCGTATTTCAATTTGAAGGTATAGGGATGCGGGAGGCAATTAAAAAACTCCGTCCTGACGCTATAACCGATCTGATTGCTTTGACTTCGCTTTATCGCCCTGGGCCAATGGATAATATTCCCCATTATATCAACCGTAAACACGGAATCGAAGAAGCTGATTATATTTACCCAACGCTAGAAAATATCCTCCGCGAAACTTATGGGATTATAGTTTACCAGGAGCAAGTAACTCAAATTGCCCAGGTTTTAGCTGGCTATAGTTTAGGAGAAGCTGACCTTGTTCGTCGCGCAATGGGTAAAAAAAATAAAGCAGAGATGGAAGCTCAGCAAGAGATTTTTGTTCGTCGCGCTGTTGAAAATGGGCTGGAAAAACAAAAAGCTACCGAAATTTTTGCGTTAGTTGATAAATTTGCTAGCTATGGGTTCAACAAGGCTCATGCAGCTTCTTACTCCGTGCTGTCATACTATACCGCATATCTGAAAATGCATTACCCTCACGAGTTTTTTGCAGCATCAATAAACCTAGAGATAGACGATAGTGATAAAATCAGCATGTTTTGTACTGATGTCAGGCAATTTGGAATTAAGATTGTGCCGCCATCCATCAATATTTCAGATGTATATTTTAAAGTTGGAAACTACTATTCATCCGACTTAAGATCGGAAGAGCACACGTCTGAACTCCAGTCACTTAGGCATA
>CALKVD010000042.1 GCA_937996615.1 uncultured Rickettsiales bacterium
TACGAGATATGCCTAAGTGACTGGAGTTCAGACGTGTGCTCTTCCGATCTTGATATCATTCCAATATTGATAAATATATGAACAAAAAGCAGAGATGCAATGCCAGCAGCGATGATTCTACTCGCTAACGCATTGCTATTACGAGATATCAACCAACACATGCTGATCAATAACATATATAACGCTAGTATTAGCACAACGCCAATAAACCCACACTCTTCAGCAAGCAAAGTAAAAATAAAATCAGTATGTTTTTCAGGTAAAAAGTCTAATTGATTTTGGGATCCTTGCAACAAACCCTGACCATAAATCCCCCCAGCTCCCACTGCAACCTGAGATTGAATTATATTATATCCGGCACCTAAATGATCACTCTCAGGATTAAGAAAAGTCATAATCCTTTGTTTTTGATAATCATGCAAAAAATTCCAACATATTGGGCCAGTAATAATTACCCCCCCTAAAACCAAAGCAAATTTATATATCTTAACGCCAGCTATAAAAAAAATAGCCCCACTAACTAGCAAAAGTATTGTAGCAGTACCAAGATTTGGTTGCTTTAAAACTAAAGCAACTGGTACTAGAGTTAAAAAAATGGGGAATATTATTCCCTTCCAAGTTTTGATTTCTGTAAATTTAGTAGCATGGAAATATCTTGCCAATGCGAGGATCAAACCTATCTTCATTAGCTCAGAAGGCTGGATATTGACAAAACCAAATCGCAACCACCTCTGCGCACCCATTGCTGTATATCCAAGGATTTCAGCTACAACTAAAAGAACCAAAGTCACTGCATAAATATGGTACGCATAGCAATAGAAAACATTAATGTTTATAAAACTGAATGCTATTACTATAAAAAATAGTATCAGCACCATTATACCTTGCTTTTCCGCCCAAATATCAAATTGTCCGTTAGCAGCAGAATATAAACCTAATAACCCAATCAAACTCAAAATAACACTTAATCCTAGCACCATGATACCATAAAAATTCAGCGATAATGGTGAAATCATTGAGAGAGAGCGTAAATAAGCCATATATATTTATTGATATTTAGTTTGGTTGATTATTTTAAAATACTTGAGCCACTAGACGAAAGCAAGGTTTAGCTGTATATTTAACAACTGAATGTAAAAAACTGAAAAATGTGAGTGAATAACATAAGTAAAATCTCAGGCGTATTAACAATTCTCGGTTGTGGCGGATCTTGGGGCGTTCCTCAAATAAATTGTGATTGTCCAGTCTGTGTTTCTGACAACCCTAAAAACATCAGAACCAGGGCCTCAATACTTTTGGATATAAATGGATATATCTTATTGATAGATGCATCACCAGATCTTCGAACTCAAGCATTAAAAAATAATATTTTTGATATTGATGGCATTTTTATAACTCATGATCACTACGATCATATTGGTGGATTGAGTGATATCAAAGGATTACTCACTCACTATACTCGAGAAAATAATATTATACATAAATCAATCCCAATTTTTATGGATAACATCACAGGAAAAAGTCTGATAAATAAAAATAATTATCTTATAGCTTCAAACAACGATTTATATCCCAACTTTTTGCAACCTCAGATATATAATGCATATAGCGAAACCAATACTCAAAGTTTTGATGCCTTTAATCATAATATCGCCTTTTCTATTATCAAACCAAAAATTACTATTCACACAATGCTACAAAAACATGGCGAATATTTTTCATATGGTATCAGAGTTGGTAATTTAGCTTATTGCACCGATCTAACCGAAATATCAGCACAAGGTTACCAAATCCTCCAAGATGTAGAAATTTTAATAATCGATTGCCTGAGACATGCCTATGCCCCAACTCACCTGTCACTTGGACAAACTCTTGATGTCATAGCTAAAGTCAACCCAACTAAAGCAATTTTAACCCATATGTCACATGAACTAGACTATGACTGGCTAAAAAATAATCTACCAGCTAGAGTTGTTCCGGCATATGACGGAATGCAATTAGAATTCGAAATTTAGCTATTTTCATATTATAACAACACTATAATACCAAATCACTTCAGCATAATAGCCGATAATTGAATTCCAAACTCAGAACTACCAGATTTTTTTGCATGGCGACAACTAAAAAATTTATCTGGATTTTGGTAGGTATCAATTGCAATATTTTGGATATTGCTTTTTTGTATGCCAGCTTCACATAGTTTTTTATTACAGTATCTCCGCAAATCAAAGTAGTAACTTTTGGTTGAATTATGGTTTTGCAGAATCTTATCAGCATCAGATATATTTTTTCCCGTTCTAGTTGTGTCAAGGTTCGAATTAACTTGCTTCGAAATTGGTTTCAAATTAACTCCGGCAAAAAATTCAATATTACTTTTATCTTGAGCTATAAAATTAGCATAAAAATTATCATCAACCTCATAAGAATCTTGGCTAATGCAAGGTCCAATTGTCGCTATAGTTGTATCAAGATTACTTCCCAAATTCATCATAACTTCAATAGTCCTCAGAATAACGCCAGCGAATGCTCCCCGCCAACCAGCGTGAACCGCTGCAATGATTTGGTTTTGGGTGTCATATAACAGAATCGGCACACAATCAGCTGTCCCTACCCCTATCGCTATTCTTTTTTTCTTGGTCACAATGCTATCAGCTTGGGTTTTATAAATTTGATTCTGGTGGTAATTATTTTCGTCCAAAACTAATACGTCGTTTCCATGGACTTGGCATACGGTATGGAGATGTTCTGGTTTTGTGTTAAAAACCTCTGCCAAAGAACGACATATAATTTGCAAATTTTGCCTAATATTATCAGCCTGATCATTGGTTTTAAAACCGCAATTTAAACTGTCATAAGGAGCTGGGCTAATTCCTCCAACTCTACCAAAAAACCCGTGAGCAATTTGGGTAGCATGTTCGAGTTTCTTGTTACCATATAGGCATAGTACTGTCATAGTATATCGATACGAATTGGTTCGGTTTAATATTGTGCTATCAATTTATTATGACCGTTTTTTTGATCTTTTTTCTTATAGCTGAATCGGTATAAACGAAGTGCGTTATTTACTATCTTTTGCTGAGAATTTTTTGAATATAACAGCTTTTTAGCATATCTTTTTTATACCGCTTTGCTATATCAACTTAATTAAAATGCAAGACAACTACTTCCCGGCTCTTTTGCGCATATTAGCGTCTAGCAATTTTTTCCGTAAACGCAAACTTTGGGGAGTAACTTCAACCAGTTCGTCATCCTGAATATATGACAGCATTTCTTCAAGAGTCATTAGTTTTGGCGGAGTTAGTTTGATGTTTTCGTCGTTACCCGCTGCCCTAATATTGGTCAATTGTTTTCCTTTAATTGCGTTGACCTCTAGGTCATTATCCTTGTTATGTTCACCTATAATCATTCCAGTATATACCTTGGTTTTAGCCGTAACGAACATTAACCCTCGCTCCTCCAAGCCATACATCGCATATGCAGTTGTTTCACCTTCGGCATTTGAGATTAGAGATCCGTTTCTTCGACCAGGGATCTCCCCGCATACCGCGCGATATTCAATGAAAGAACGGTTCAAAACCCCAGTTCCACGAGTATCATTACGGAATTCGCTTTGATAGCCAATTAGTCCACGCGAAGGACTATGGAAAATTAGACGAGTTTTACCAGCACCGGAAGGACGCATATCAACCATCTCCCCCCTACGTTGCGATAGCTTCTCGATCACAATACCGCTATATTCGTCATCAACATCAACGACAACTTCTTCGAATGGCTCAAATTTTTTCCCTCCATCTTCTCTAAATAAAACTTTAGGACGAGAAACTGAAAGTTCAAAACCTTCCCTGCGCATATTTTCAATCAATACTCCAAGCTGCAGCTCTCCCCTTCCTCCAACTTCGAAACTTTCACCCTTAGTTCCAATATTAAGCGATATGGCAACGTTAGTTTCAGCTTCTCGCTCAAGTCTGTCGAGAATCATTCTTGACGTCACTTTGCTACCTTCAGTCCCTGCAAAAGGAGAATCGTTAACGCTAAGAGTGATTGACATGGTCGGCGGATCGATTGGGGTGGAATCAATCGGCTTTATAACAGAAGTATGACATATTGTATCAGCAACGGTAGCATTTTTAGTACCAGCGATTGCGATTATATCTCCGGCAATTGCTTGGTCTATGATAACACGATTAATTCCATGAAAACCAAAAATCTTAGTTAGCTTGGTAGTTTCTGTTTGCTGACCTTCGAGGTTTAGAACCTTGACTTGATCTCCAACCCTAACACTGCCAGAATATACTTTTCCGATCAGCAAACGACCAACATATGGGTCAGCAGTTAGAATTGTTGTCAGCATCGCAAATGGACCATCGCTATCAACCGATGGTGGACTCACATATTCCCGCATTACTTTAAACAATGGCTCTAGATTTGTTGATTCTTGATTTAATTCTAAAGTTGCCCAACCGTTTCGTCCAGACGCATATAGCAAAGGAAAATCGACCTGTTCCTCGTTAGCATTAAGAGCTATAAATAATTCTAAAACCTCATCAATAACTTCATCAATCCTGCTGTCAGGTCTGTCAACTTTGTTGATTACAACTATAGGTTTTAGGCCTGATTGCAAAGCTTTGCTTAAAACAAATTTTGTTTGCGGCATTGGGCCTTCTGAGGCGTCCACAAGGAGAATCACCCCATCAACCATCGATAAGACTCGTTCAACTTCACCACCAAAATCAGCGTGCCCTGGAGTGTCGATTATATTATATTTAATGCTATCGTGAGTAAACGAGGTGCATTTAGCAAGGATTGTAATCCCCCGTTCTTGCTCAATAGCGTTATGATCTATCACTATGCTACCAGCATTACGGAAATCACCACTTTGTTGAAGCATATTACTGACTAATGTTGTTTTACCATGGTCAACGTGGGCAATAATAGCGATGTTACGAATATTTTCAGCTGCAATCATTTTTTTACAATTAAAATTCAAAAGTTATAAATTAAATCTACCATTCTAACGATTGTATAGCAAAACTCTTACATAAGCAATATAAGTTATGTTACTGCGGTTTTGCTGTTAAAACGCAACCTTCTTCGGGTTAACTATAGACTATCGTTCTCTCTCAACTCTACCAACTTCTCTCTAGCACCGAGCCAATAATTAGTTTGGGCTTCGAGCAAACTGTTTTTTTTCAATCTTTGCTTTAAACATTCAAAATCAACAGTTCGGGCATCTTGATCTTGATTGAAGCAACTATAGACAAATTTTTCTGCACCTGTTTGGGGATCAACCTGACGTTGTAAGCATTGGGCACATATCTCTTTCATCATGCATTGCATTGGTGAATTGATTGATGCTATTACTTTTATATTTTCTTTAAACACTCGGGAAGTACTTTTAAAAATATTTTTAAATATATATCTCGTGACAGCTTCCATCATACTATCAGATCCTATAACTATAACTCGATCCACATCTTTAAGTTGTATTTTGTTTTGTTGATCAACAGATTGGGTTTGGTATTCCTCAATCGCATTGATTATATTTCCTTGAATCGCAAAATCTTGCCGTCTTGATTTTGTTAGCAAACCTTGGTCACAAGCCCAAATCACAATATCAGCGTTTTCTTCAATCATCTCGTGTTTATATCGGTCATACAAATGGCGATACCCAGCGAAATATATAACCTTGCATCCATTTTGTTTTAATCCGTTAGCAATCGAAAACAAAACTGCATTCCCTAATCCGCCACCAACCAACATAATAGTTTCGTCTGAAGGCAACTCGGTTGGAGAGCCGGTTGGGCCCATCAGATTTATATATTCTCCTGGTTGCAGGAGTGAACATAACTTAGAGCTACCACCAACTTCTAATACAATAAGCGATATATTACCCGAAGCATGATCTACGCTTGCTCCAGTCAATGCTAATGGCTCGATTGTTTTGCTGGCGTCAGATTTGCAACTACCAGTATCATTAAATTGAGAGATGTAGTTTTGTAATCTAAAAAATTGACCGGGTTGAAAATTTTGGGCAGCCGTTGGAGCATTGATAATTAACTCAACAACTGTTGGGGTTAATCGATGGACGGACACAACCTTTGCGAGCAGAGCGCTATCCAATTTAGCAAAGAATTCAGCACTATATTCGTGATTATTGATTTTATTGGCACCTTTTTCCAGGTAATATTGCCGATTCTTGGTTTTATTTCCCTCTTCTCGATTTGCTTCATCGTTTTTCTGATTGATTAAATCAATTATTTCCATATAACCATCCTTCGCACTGGCCATTGCTTTGACAACACTACCAAAGTATTTGGGGTGATTATCGCCAAATATACTGTAGGAACATTTTTTAATATTGGAACTTGCTATTTTCTGATTCCCTATGCCTTGGTTAGTTTTGTTCTGATTTGCCGAATGATGAATATCTACCAGGTCATTCGTCTGAATCTGAAAATCTTTTCCTTCCATTAATTTAAAATATTTATTCTCATCTATATCCCAAATCCCAAGATTTTCTCGCGCTATAGTTGTGTTTGGCTCTGTCCCTATAGCATAAATAATAGTGCGAGCAGGTATATTTTTGGTTCTATTATCTTTAGCGTAATAAACACTTTTGCATGCGCCAAATTTATCTTTTTCGATTCCGTTCGGCACTGCATTTTCAATAACAGCAATTCCTTCTCTTAATGCATGATCAACTTCTTCATGATTAATCCGATATGCTGGCGATTGATTGAACTTTCCGCGATACATAATTTTAACCCCACCCCATTTCAAAAGTAAATCTCTTTGCCGCTCCGGATAAAGACGCAGCTCTTTTGCATGAGTTATAAATTCTTGTGCTATTATATTATCTTCTAGTGACAGATTTGCGATTGGATCAGCTCCTGATTTTATAATTTCTTCATGTCGCTGCAAAAATTTTTCTACCTGCGCACAGTAATAGGTCAAGCTTTCAGTGGCAGCATCAAAAGCTGTCAGACCAGCTCCAATCACGACAATTGGCAACCTGATTTGCTGATTTGCTATACTATTACGATGCATCACACCACTAAGTTGTAGCGACATCAGAAAATCAGAAGCTGTTTGGGCTCCCTTTGCTAACACATCCGAGATATGGGGCAATTTTGGTCGGCCAGCTCCGGTTGCAAGAGCGACATGCTCAAAACCAAAACTATGAACGTTTGCGTGAGTTATCTGAGAACCAAATCTCACTCCGCCATACATCCTAAAAGCTTCTCGTCGCTCAAGCAACAAACGAACGATGGTTAGATAATTTTTGTTCCAACGAGCAGTGATCCCATATTCCATCACTCCGCCAAAACCATATGCCACCCGTTCGTCCAAATCTTGAAACAGAGATTTGACATTATAAATAGGTTCAAAATCACAACGGCTACCGTCAAGTTTAATTCCGTTAATTTCGGCTGGTAATGGTTCTATCTTTAAGCCATCAATCCCAACAACAGTCACACCCTGATTCAAGAGATAATGAGCCAAAGTAAACCCAGCTGGCCCCATTCCAACAACCAGGATTTTCTTATTCGATTCTTCTTGTGGCAGAAAATTAATAAAACTCAGCGGGTTCCATTTAGTGATTAAGCTATATATCTCAAAACCCCAAGGCAAATCCAACAAATCGTCAATATTTTGCGTTTCAACCATCGGGATATTAACTGGGGTTTGTTTTTGGTAGATACAAGCTTTCATACAATCGTTACATATCCGATGCCCGGTTGCTACCAGCATTGGGTTGTCTAAAGCTGCGATCGTAACAGAGCCAATAAGATAACCATCACGCCGCAAAACATGCATTTCTGAAATTTTTTCGCGTAACGGACAGCCAGATAATTCAATCCCAAGAGGATTGGCTGAATATGCTCCGGTTGCTTGCTTCATTCCCTTAGAACATGAGTCTTTACTGCGATTGTGGCAATATAGGCAATAGTGGATTTCCTTTAAAGACTGCGGCAAATTGCGACTATTATCATTTAATTTAAAGTTATAACGATTTTTCCATAATCTTTCAGGATAATTCAGCAATTCTTCTGTTTTATCGCTGTCTTCATCTATGTTTTCGCCATTGTTTTGTTCAGTGATTTTATCACTTCCTGGTTTGTGATTTTTGCCACATCTATTGCTAATTAGATCCGGCAATAAATTATTATAATCAATTTTATCAGGAATTTTAAATAATATTCCACCACTGTGAATTGCAATTCCGTCATGATCATAAAGAGCCCATTGAGCATAAGCAACCAAAGCACCTAGTAATTTCTTTTCATTGATTTTTTCTGCCGCCTCAACTATTTTTGCAAATTGCAACTCAAACTCTAAAATATTTGTGCGATCTATTGTCGATGCTCGATTATCTTTAAACCACCTAGGTTTGAGCCAAGGAAAATCTAAGCCATGATTAGCTAAAACTGCCGTTTGATCGGGTAACAAATCTGGTGCAGCTTCTAATTTTAAATGAGCAACTTTTTTTTGGATAAAAAACTTATTACAACTATGGAGTGCAGAATAAATATGGTCTATCTTTTTTCTATCTTGGATCTCATATTCAAGCCCAAATAATTTATAGATAAATCTGTCCAAAATTTTCGCCATTCTAAGCAAAAACTCCGATTCTTCACCTGGCAACATATCAGCAAAAACATTAACCACTTGATGCTTTTGAATTTTTTGTCTTAGATCAATAATTTGGTTATATAATTCTATGTCGTGAGATTGAATATCTTCAAGAAAACAATCATCAATTTTCTTTAACCCATTTCTGCTGTATAAATCTTGAAACTCCAAACCAAATCTTAGAGTTAATTTTATTTTTGGTTCCACTGCTTACTTATTAAATTTTTTTGTTGTTATTTATCTACACACACTATCAAAATGATTAGTCTATAGAGAATTTAAAGTGAGAGAATTAATATGAGATTAGTTTCTGTTTTACCAAAACAAAAACAGCCAATTCGAGTCATTTTAGCACAAACATTTTGTTTGGTCGAGATTTTCCTATATAACTCTTTCTGTTGGAATTTTTTTGCTAACTATATAGAAATCGACAAAATGACAATTAATTTATCGTCTGCTTTTTATTTTGATTTAACATGGTTCTTGGTTTATTTTTCTAGAACTAGTTTTTTGATACCTTACCAAAATATCGTGTTATAGTATTATAACGCTATATTGGATCGATTTCAAACATAACTTATGGTTTTTATTTTAGCCTTAGGATGAATTTCATTTTGCGACATCACAACTAGGTTAGGTCTAAAACGTTCAATCACTGATCTAACAAAATAGCGAAGATGATGTGAAGTCAGAATCACTGGGATATCAGAACTACCAGAAGCTAAATGTGTATCAAAAACTTTGTTTACAGTTGTGACGAATTCATTTAGCTTACTCGGTGATAGTGATAAATATTTTTCATCACCCTCACCCATAATACTTTCAGCGAAAGTTTGCTCCCATTGTGGCGATAAAACTATCAAGGGGATATAGCCCCCTTCGCTCATATAAGCTCTCGAAAGCTGCCTGAACAAGCGTACCCTCACATACTCAACCAAACGAATGACATTGTTAGTTTTAGCTGATATTTCTGAGATGGCTTCTAAGATCGCACCAAGATCACGAATTGCAACCCCTTCCGAAAGCAAGCCTTGCAATACCCTTTGAATGACGACCACTGAAATTTGTGATGGCACTATTTCATCCATCAAACGACGATGCTCTGGCGATAAATTATCCAACAGATTTTTCACTGCACCATAAGTCAAAAGCTCAGTTATATTTTCTTTTATTATTTCTGCTAAATGGGTAATAATGACAGTACCAGGCTCAATTACCGTATAACCTTTGAATGTAGCCTCTTCGCGAGCAGAAGAATCAACCCATCTAGCTGGTAAACCAAAAGCTGGCTCTGTCGTATCTTCTCCTTCAATAGCAAAGCCATTGTCTACTTGATTCATGATCATTAATTTATTTGGCATAATCTCACCGCGAGAATACTCAACATCTTTGATTCGAATCACATATTCGCGTGCGTTGATCTCCATATTATCTATGATCCTAACAGAAGGTAGAATAAAACCCATCTCTACTGCGATTCTTTTACGCAATGCTTTGATTTGTTCAGTAATTTTGACACTCCCTTCTGATTCTAATAGTATTAATAATTCATAACCCAGTTCTATTTTAATACTATCTACACGCAACGATTGTATAATAGCTTGATCATTATTGCTATAATCTCCAACCGAGATAGCATCACTTACTTTGTCCTGATTACCTTCAACCCCTCCATAATTTGCACCATCTTCTTTTGTTTTGGTTTGTTTTATCTTCCATAACCAATATGCAATACCACCAGCGACAGTCGAAACAATAAAAAATGGTAGGATCGGTATTCCCGGCATCAGAACTCCCATAACCAATAATAACCCCGCACTAACAATCATAGCGTTTGGGTACTTCCCTAGTTGCTCAAAAATAGCTTTATCCACTGAACCATGTGTACCTGATTTTGTCACCAACATGCCAGCGCTAACTGAAACCAAAAGCGCAGGAATTTGAGTCACTAAACCATCACCAATAGTTAAAATAGTATATGTGTGGACCGCCAAACTAAAACTCATATCTTTTTGCACCACACCAATCAAAATTCCACCAACGAAATTGATAAATGTGATCAACAATCCTGCCACCGCATCTCCTCGCACAAACTTATTGGCACCATCCATTGCACCATAAAAAGTGCTTTCGTCTTCAAGATTTTTGCGCCTTCTTTGCGCCTCATCTTCCTTAATTAATCCAGCAGATAAGTCAGCATCAATCGCCATTTGTTTGCCCGGCATCGCATCTAAACTAAACCTAGCAGCAACCTCAGCAATCCGACCTGAACCTTTGGTTATAACGATAAAATTAATGATAGTTAAAATAATAAAAATCACCGCCCCAATAATCACAGATCCTTGGATGACAAAGTAACCAAACGCTTTCACAACATGCCCCGCCGCCTCTATGCCGGAATCACCATTCGCTAAAATTAAACGTGTCGTCGAAATATTTAATGCAAGACGTAGTATTGTGACAATAAGTAGTATCGTAGGAAATGAATTAAGATCTAGTGGTTTTTCAATAAATAAAACCGTCATCATAATTAAAACAGCAATTGCAATCGAAATGCATAGAAGAAAATCCATTAAAATTGGCGGAACTGGAAAAATCAGCAAACCCACCATAGACAGAATACCAACAGCGAATAGTACATCTCGGTATCTGCTGCTGTTGAGTAAAATCTCTGATACTCCTAAGGCTTTTATTTTTTCATATAAAGTCATCGCATATGATATTTAACGGAACTTGAGTTTTTTCGAAGATTTTGATTATACACTTTACCATAAACTGAAATATCACTTGAATATAATACTATTGACAACAGTAAATCAAGTATGATCAAGATTCAATATATTAAATGATAAATTAATATTATCATAATAGCTAATGGCAAAATATACCCAGGTCTTTTATAGCCTATGATTACATGGGCATATTCGATTGCTATATAAAAGTTGGCTAGTTTTTAATTATATAAATCCTAGTTCAAGAAGGTTTAGTGTAAATCACATAAGCTCAAAAATACTAATTGTGAATACTAAAAACAACGAATTATATCATTTACTGATATAATACCTATCCTTCTTTTCTATGAGCAATTTACTAATGATCAAAATTTAGCGTGCAGCAGCAGCGCTTGAGTTTGAAGATAGCACAGCTACATTATCGTTAGGCACAACATCTTTTTTATTATGTGTAGCAAGTATTTCTTTTGTTAATTCTCTATCAATGACACTGGAAATTTGAGCCATTACCAAATCTCTACCTTTCATTCCATCAACCTCAACATACCTATATTGACTATGGTTTTTAAAGTAAGCAATAATCGGTTTGTTATTACGTTCATACACTCTAATTCTAGAACGCAAAACTGCTACATTATCATCATCACGTACTACTTCAGAACCATTACAATATTTACAACCAGAGTGGGTTTGTTTAACTTTGCCAGTATTGCACATAGAAGCGCAGAATACTCTAGTATTCATTCTTTTAACTAATGCTTTTTCTGAACCTGTGATATTTATCATGATATTGTGCCCAGGGGTTTTTTGAAAAAGCCAATCGATATATTTTGCTTCGTTTATTTCACGCGGAGATCCGTCTAGAATAAAACCTTTTTTGCAATCTGGTTGAGATATACGGACAGCGATCAGTTGTTTTATAATGTTTGTATCAGCTAAACGCCCAGCTTTAACATCTGCTTCAACCTTTTTCCCTACTTCTGTACCTCTAGTAATTTGATCTCTTAGCAATTCTCCGACAGAGATAGTAGGCAAAGAATATTTTTTAGAAATAGCAATTGCCGCCGTTCCTTTTCCAACAGCTGGAGGACCTACCATAATCACCCTAAGCTGTTTATCAGACTGAGCTTCGCTATTTTTATTATGTTTTGTACAACCAGATAAAAGAATCAAGGTACAACTTAATGTTGTTATAATAAACAGACATAAAAATTTTAATGAAGTAAAGTATTGTTGCATAAATTTTGAAGATTATTAAAAAACCACCGTGCCGCAGTCTAATACATAAGATTTGCTGTGTCAAGTGAAAATATTAATTTTGGATTAAAAATTTTGTTAATTGCTTCTTAATAGGTTAATAACATTTAATTTATATGGCTATCATTTGGCTATTAACAACAAAATTGTCTTGATCAAAACAATAGATAAATTATAACTCTTCCACTATTTATTAAATAGAGCAGGACTTTTAACTATATATGCCTGCTATATATCATTATCTTTATGTTTAGTGGTGAAATATGAGCTTATTGGTATAACCTTAACATCATCGTAGCTAGTAAGATCATATTCTGCAGCTTCATTATCGTCAGTAGCTTTATCCAACTCATCGAGCTTCATTTCTGGTTTATTTTCTAATGTTTTTTCTTTAGTAATAATATCAAGAGCATTCTGAAACCCTGTTTCATGATTCTTGCCTTTGACGGTATTGTGAAAAACTGCTTCCCATCCTACAGCTTCAGCAGAAAGACTATTCATATCGCTTTTATATTTATTATTAAATTCCAAGTCGGGTAAATCAAAATATCCTTTTTCTTTGAATAATGATATTGAATTATGGTTATTATGAACAAAATTCAAACAAAAATTAACACTAGGGTCGGCAAAACTAGTTATTGCTTTGAAAGGTATAACCAATTTTTCCATGACTCCACCAAAACTCAAACTAACCTCAAATTTTTCTAGATGTACTTTTAATACAGAAAACTGGTGCTGCAATACTATAGTCATTTCTTCAGGAAATTTATGAGCCAAATATTTCGAAATCAATATCCCCGGATAGTCAGTCAAAAATGATATGTAAAAATGGTGCTTACCAGGCATATTATGAAACGTAACGATTTGCAAAGCTTGACGAACTACAGAAAGACCAGCAGTATCCATTAAAGACTGGTAATCGATCATATCGTGCGAATTTGTATTATTATTTTTAGACATAGCATTGTTTAATAATTCTTACTATGGATAATGATTATATATCACTCATCACGAATGAACAATATAAGTCTTGCATAAAAAAAGAAATATTTATTTTTTATTAATGTTTCTATTTAACAAACTGTATTAATGATAAAGCTGCAATAAAGGCAGTTTCAGCTCGCAAAACCAACTCTCCCAAACTAACGATACAGCTTTTACTGACTGAATTAGACTCAAAAGAAAATTTCATCATCTCATCTCTCTCTTCCTGACTAAATCCACCTTCAGGGCCAATAAAAATATAATATGATATTTGCTTAAATTCTAAAATTGACTCTGCTATTTTATTTTTGGCACTATCAATCCACTGAAATAAATTTTGAACCGAAATTGCTTCAGGTGAGTCTGTGTCAAAAAATAATACTATTTTCGACCTTTCTGTTTTCTTTAACTCTGCTATTATTTGAGTGTAGGTTTGAAACTTAGCTGCAACAATTGGAAGAGTAAGTCTCTCAGATTGTTCAGCAGCTTCTATTGCCGAAATCTTTAATTTTTCATGATTCACTGATTTAATAACAGTGCGCTGTGTTTGAATTGGGATGATTTGATCAACACCTAGCTCTGTAGCTTTTTGCACCACAAAACTGGGACTATAGGCTTTGAATGGCGCAAAAACAAGGTAAGTTTTTTTGCTAGAAGCCGGAGGCATAGCCTTAATCTTATCCCTCAGAATGAGATTATATTTTTGCTTTTTTTTATTTAATTTATTGGTTTTGGAGTAAATCAATTTGTTTGTATTTGAATTTTCTAATCTGGCATCTATTGATGTTTTTGTTTGGCTTTTTATTAATGAACCTGGTTCTAGTTTCGCCCCTGCTATGTGACCATCGACAAAAGTTGATATAATCGCTAGCCATTCTCCATCAATCCCATTAAACACTCTTATCGTATCACCATCACGAGATCGCATTACATTAAATAAATAGTGATGTTGCTGATCTGTTAAATCAATAACTTGGGAAGAAATTTCCAAACTCTGTTCTATATATAATCTAATATTTGCCATAACAACTTATCTTTCTCTGTTTTAGTGCCGCACCGCAGCAAATAGTTTTTTTAATTATTCAGGAATATTAAAAACACTATTGACTCTGATTTGTTGTTTATTATTTGAATTAATGCCGATTAGCTGATTCTTGCCAAAATCAATAGATTGTTTTTTGAGATTTTTAGTTGGCAACCTTTTCTTAGATACTATAGTTTTGATTTTTTCTTTAGATATACGAACCAATTTATTGCTTTGAGTTTGTCTTTTAATCTTTGTAATCTGCTTTCGCAACATGCCAACAGGAATTTTATGAGCTTCAGCTCGACTCACTTCTCCAGCCTCATATATACTTTTATGATTTTTCAAACTTAAAAGCTTTTGATATCCAGCATCTATTATTCTAATGACATGCAAATCTCTTTCGGCTGCTGTTCTACCACCCATTACCACTGCAATCATTTTTCCTTTAGGCTTATTAACTGAGGTTACAATATTGAAACCTGAAGCTCCTATATAACCAGTTTTAATACCATCAGTACCTCGATATTTTTTGAGAATTTTGTTATGCCCTCTGATAATTTTTCCACGAAATTTAAATGAATCAGTTGCAAACATTTTATAGTATTTGGGATGATGACGCTGCAACGCCATTCCTAAACGAGCCATATCATAAGCAGTGGTAAATTGCTCCTGATTTGGTAATCCGTGGGGATTAGCAAATTTAGTGTGATGCAACTCTAACTCAGCTGCTGTTTGGTTCATCATATCGATAAAGTTGTCAACATTTCCGTTACCCAATTTATTTGCTAAAGCATAGCTAACGTTATTAGCTGATTTTACAATCAGAGCATAAATCGCTTCTTTGACTGTGATATATGTACCAGGAACAACTGGTAAATTAGAGGGCTCCATTCTATTAGCTTCAGCAGAAATATATATTTTGGTATTCATATCCATTGCTTTGCTTTGCAACTTATCAAAAAGTATATAAAGCGTCATCATTTTAGTTAAAGAAGCTGGATATCTTTTTGCTTTTGATTCGTGATGATGCAAAATCGTTCCGGTTTCGGAATCTATAACTAAAGAAGCATAATTAGGTGAAGGCAAAGGGGCAGTTGCATATCCAAAACTAATCAAACAAAAAAAACTTATGGCATAAACTAAAAATACTTTGACCAGTTTGATGAAATTCGAGTTTGAATAATCGTATGGTTGCATAGCCAGCTATGGTTTTTATTTTATGACTTTGGTTGCACTACCACTAATGCTATACTGTCTTAATTATCTGTGTCAATAGCTTTGAATAAATATTTTGTATCTTTCATAAATCAAAATATCTATAGTAATTTAATAATTTGCATATCAATAATTAATTAAACTTCTTCAGTGCAACAAAATAGCTTTTACCTTGAATCTCAATTCAAATTATCAGGTGATCAGCCGCAAGCTGTTGACTTTATAACTAAAAATTTTATTGCCAATGTCAAAAATCAAGTTCTATTAGGTGTAACAGGTTCTGGCAAAACTTTTAGCATGGCGAATGTTATTAAAGCATTATCGCGCCCAACTCTAATAATCGCACCTAACAAAACCCTAGCCGCACAACTATATGGCGAAATGAAAGCCTTTTTTCCTCGGAATGCTGTTGAATATTTTGTATCATACTACGACTATTATCAACCAGAAGCATATGTTCCAAAAACTGGAACATATATCGAGAAGCAAGCAACAATAAACGACCAAATCGACCGAATGCGCCATTCTGCAACCAGAGCTTTGTTTGAACGCCAAGATGTTATTATTGTTGCAAGTGTTTCTTGTATCTATGGTTTGGGATCGGTTGAATCTTATGCTGGAATGGTTCTAAATCTCGAAGTTGGCCAGAACATATCAAGAAAAGACTTGGCGTTCAAATTAACTGAGCTTCTTTATAAACGAAATGATATTGATTTCAAACGAGGAACATTTAGGGTCAAGGGAGATAATCTCCAAATCTTTCCTTCGCACTATGAAAACATAGCTTGGAATATTTCAATGTTTGGCGATGAGATAGAAGAAATTAATGAAATAGATTCGCTAACAGGACAAAAAATTCAGTCTCTCGAAAAAGTCAAAATTTATGCCAACAGCCACTACATAACTCCTGGCCCAACTTTAAAACAAGCAATAAAAAATATTGAAAAAGAACTGAACCATCGTTTAACAGAACTGAAAGCAGAAGATAAAATTGTCGAGGCTGATCGTTTATTAAAGCGGGTTACTTTTGATATGGAAATGCTAGACGCAACCGGAGTATGTTCTGGAATTGAAAACTATTCTCGCTATCTTTCAGGCCGAGAGGCAGGGGCGCCACCGCCAACTTTATTCGAATATATGCCACAGGATAGTTTGCTTATTGTTGACGAAAGCCATGTTGCAGTTCCGCAATTGGGTAGTATGTATATCGGTGATTCGGTCCGCAAAAAGGTGCTGTATGAACACGGATTCAGGTTGCCTTCTTGCGCCGATAATCGACCGTTAAAATTTGAGGAATGGGATAAAATTAGACCCAACACTCTTTTTGTTTCTGCGACTCCAGGGAAATGGGAAATGGAACAAGCAGAGGATAAAGTTGTAGAACAATTAATTAGGCCGACTGGTTTATTGGATCCAATCTGCGTTGTCAGACCAACCGACAATCAAGTCGATGATTTAATCGCTGAATGCCAACATGTTATTACAGTATTACAATCTCGGGTTTTGGTTACAACTTTAACTAAAAAAATGGCTGAAGCTTTGGCAGAATATCTATACGAAGCTGGAATCAAGGCAAAATATATGCATTCAGATATAGATACGCTAGAGCGAATTTCAATTATCCAAGATTTGCGAGCCGGTAATTTTGATGTTCTGATTGGAATCAACTTACTTAGAGAAGGTCTGGATATACCAGAATGTGCAGTCGTTGCAATTTTAGACGCTGATAAAGAAGGTTTTTTGCGTTCTAAAACTTCTTTAATCCAAACGATTGGTAGGTGTGCGAGACATATTGAAGGTAAGGCGATTTTATATGGGGATAAAATTACATCAGCGATGAAAGCAGCGATGAAAGAAACTAAATATCGTCGCAAAAAACAACAGGAATATAACACTAAAAATGGCATAGTACCAACAGGAATCCAAAAAGATCTGCGGCAAATACTACCAGTCGAAATTGTAGAAAAACAACCAGAAGAGATACAGAATATTATGAACAAAACCGCTAAAGAAAGAGCAAAAATCATGTTGCAACTGGAAAAAGAAATGCTGGCGGCAGCGGAAGTTTTAGATTTTGAAAAAGCTGCTCAGCTCAGAGATCTCTTAAACAAAATTCGTTAGTGGTTTAAAATATCATAGAAATTTTATAGTCAAATACGTTATAAAAAAAGGTATGGCAAAAACTCCCATATCTAGATAAATCCTAGGAAGAACATACCAATTTTATACCAATTCAGCTATAAAACTTTAGTGGGTGAGTTATGATAAAATATTACTCTGATTTTGCTTTAAAATTATAATCAATTGCAGCCGCTAATTTGGAATATGAAGAATCTAAATCCTCGCATTCATCCGGTTTTTGTGAGATAAACGCGTCTAGTTTATCGTGATATTTAATTGCCAAGTCAACGTTTGGGTCGCTCCCTTTTTTATATGCCCCTATTCTTACCATATCTTCCATATCGTCATATGTCGAAAGTAAAGCTTTGGCCGCCTTGATCATTTCGTTTTCTTGGTCAGTGTTACATTGCGGCATTGTTCTTGAGATACTTCGGATAACGTCGATTGCAGGATATACACCCCTTCCAGCAATCTTTCGGTCCAGCACTATGTGGCCATCTAGAATTCCTCGAACAGCGTCAGCAATTGGTTCGTTGTGATCATCACCCTCGACCAGAACACTAAACAAACCCGTAATCATTCCTTGTTCAGCCGTACCGGGACCGGCCCTTTCCAAAACCTTTGGTAATTCACTAAAAACGCTAGGAGTATATCCTCTCGTTGTCGGGGGTTCGCCACTCGCTAAGCCAATTTCTCTTTGCGCCGTTGCAAATCTTGTGATGCTGTCTATCATGCATAACACATCCATCCCTAAATCCCTAAAATACTCGGCCAAGGTCATTGTTAGATAAGTTGCTTGTCGTCTTGTTAAAGCTGATTCGTCGGAAGTTGCAACAACAACAATAGCTTTTGCCAATCCTTCTTCTCCTAAATAATCTTCCAAAAATTCCTGGACCTCCCTACCTCTTTCGCCGATTAGGCCAATTATCTTAATATCGGCGTCAGAATATTTAGTAATCATTGCAAGCATCATCGATTTACCAACGCCAGAACCAGCAAAAATACCCATCCTCTGCCCCCTACAGCAGCTCAGAAATGTGTTGATCGCTCTTATACCCATATTAAGTTTTTTACCAACTCTTTGTCGCAAATTCGGTGGCGGTGGCGTCTCATAGAAGCGATATGACGTCACACCGCTAGGTAATGGCCCCTTGTTATCTATAGGTTTGCCAAAAGCATTAATAACTCTCCCTAGCCATAAAATATTTGGATATACTGACTGAACCGACGCAATTAAAACAACTTCGCATCCAACTCCAATACCAATTGTTTGATCAAAAGGCATCAACAAAACAGTATTATTATTTACTCCTATAACATCAGCAAAGACAAACTGGTTGGATCGAGTTTTTATTCTGCAACGCGATCCTATACTGCTATATTTTGCAAGTCCCTTTGCTTCAATCAATAATCCGCGAACAGCTGTAATATATCCAATCACAAAATTCGATGGAATTGCTGCTATATCTGTAACTATATTGTGAATTTCATTTTGCATCTAAGACGATTTTTAATTTTTTAAAAGCTCCTATTCCTAAATGTATATCTTTTTATTTCATATAAAACAAATATTTTTTCCCAAGTAAACTCAAGGCTTTGTAGTAAAATCTTAGTGAATTTTAGATGCTTTAGCGAATTTGTGCTGGCGTTTGAATACTGTTCATATTATAGTAACCTTTGGTAATAACTTAAATAGTAAAAATTTTAATTTAAAGTTTAAAAATGCACGGAGCTCATAACATATCAGATATCTTGATTTTGCTTGCCTCCTCTATCTTTGTCGTAGTTTTTATGCATAAGATGAGAATGAGCCCCGTATTGGGCTATTTAATCATTGGAGCAGTAGTAGGACAGAATGGACTGGGCTTGATTCGATATAATAGCGTCATAACCGCGATGTCTGAATTTGGAGTGATCTTTCTTTTATTTGTCATTGGTTTGGAATTGACCTTTGAAAGATTAATGAAAATGCGGTGGCAGATATTTGGATTGGGTGGCTTACAATTAGGGCTTACAGTAATGTTATTAGGTTTGAGTATAACCTATGCGTTTGACCTTAATCCTGTCGTCGGTTGGTTTTTGGGCGCAGCTCTTGCAATGTCATCAACAGCAATAGTACTGCAAGTTTTAAGTGAAAGCAAAAAACATAATACACAAGTTGGTAGAATATCTTTGTCGATTTTATTAATGCAAGATTTAGCAGTAGTACCACTCCTAGCTATTATCCCTATACTATCTAGACACGATAGCAATATTGGCACAGCAATAGGTTGGACAGCGCTCAAAGCCATATCAGGAATCATAGTAATTACTATAGCAGGAAGAGTTTTCTTGCGACCATTTTTTTCGCTGATAGGTTCGGTAAAAAAAGATGAAATATATGTCAATACAGCTTTACTTGTGGTTTTAGGTGCTTCCTGGATTACCGCAGAAATAGATCTTTCACCTGCTATGGGTGCCTTTTTAGCTGGATTGTTAATAGCAGAAACTGAATATCGCAATAGAATCGAAGAAAGTATCATGCCGTTCCAAGGGTTATTTCTTGCCTTGTTTTTCTTCGCCGTTGGAATGTCAATAGATGGCAAATTTATTTTGGATAATTTTAGTAAAATTTTATTATTTGCTTTAGGTCTATTAATTATCAAAGGCTTGGTAATATTTGTACTTTGTAAAACATTTAAATATAGCTTGGGAACAACTATCCACTCAGCAATGCTTCTTTCACAAGGAGGTGAATTTGCTTTTATTTTACTAGGGCTATTGGTCCAGGACCATATTATAGACAACAAATTAGGTCAGTTTCTCCTAATGGTTGTAGCATGCAGCATGGCTATAACACCTGTCCTAGCATTAATTGGCTCAAAGATAGAAGATAGGTTCAGCGTTGATGAAGAATTTGACGAAAAACATGAATATAAAGGAGTTGTTGATCTGGAAAATCATGTTATTATCGCTGGGTTTGGCAGAGTAGGACGAATTGTAGCCTATATGCTTTCACAAAAACAAGTTGACTATATCGCTCTTGATAGCAACGCGTCTCTAGTAAAAAAAGCCAGAACCCAAGGATTCCCGGTTTACCACGGCGACCTCTCCAGAGAAGAAACCCTTAAAGCAATCGGCGCTAATAGAGCAGCCGCAATTGTTCTTAGTATGAGCGATAAACTAGCAACAGCTAAAGCAACTAAGGGACTTCATCGCGAATTTCCAAACCTCCAAGTTATAGTAAGGGTAGAAGACTATAAACATGCTCATGCTGTTCAAAAACTAGGTGCAGTACTAACCGTTCCAAGCACCATTGAGATGGGGCTACAGCTTGGAGGTGCAGTATTTAAAACTCTAGATTTTACTGAAGAAGATTTAATAAACTTAAAAGATAAAATCCGCAAGAATGATTATCTTGCAATCTCCGAGGTTGAACTATTTAAGGGTGTGGCATCTTAGTTTCGATTATATAACGTCCAATATCCCTTAAACCTAAAAATGTAATAAACCCAATTTATATAAATTGATCTAGGTTGAAATGAAAAAAACAATAAAAATGATTCAAAATTGGGGCGATAGTGGCTTACTGCTTTTCTTAGCTTCTTTAATCGCAATTATTGTCGCTAATACTAACCTATATGATTTATATTTGCAGTTTATATCTTTCAAGATTGGCTTGACCATTCGAGATATCGTCAATGATTTATTGATGGCAGTATTTTTCATGACAGTTGGTATCGAAATTAAAAAGGAAATGATCGAAGGCCATCTTGCTAGCATCAAACAAGTTGCTATGCCAATTATCGCTGCAACTGCTGGGGTTCTGGTCCCAATGGCTATTTATATAGCTCTTAACCATAACAGTTTAGATAAAATCAGAGGTTGGGCAATACCATCAGCTACAGATATTGCATTTACTCTTGGCGCAATTTCTTTACTTAAAAACTACATTCCAACCAGTCTAAAAGTTTTTATTACCGCCCTTGCAATTATCGACGATCTCATAGCCGTTATTGTTATTGCAATATTTTATAATTCTAACCTGAATTTATTTTATATAGGGTATGGTATATTATGTTTCGCTATTTTAATAATCCTGGGATACAAAAAAATCAGATGCCCCTATCTCTATCTAGCTCTAGGTATAATTCTTTGGTGGTTAACATTTCGTTCTGGAATACATGCAACCATAGCTGGTGTTCTACTTGGGTTCGCATTACCATATAGAACCAAACAAAATCACAAAAATCTTCCTAATATGATGGATCTTTTTCATGACAAAGCAAAGCCATATGTTACTTATTTGATTATTCCTATATTTGCTTTTACCAATAGTGACATAAATTTTAGCGATATTACATTAGATCATCTTTCAAATTCAGTAACTTTGGGCATTCTCTTGGGTCTGTTTATTGGAAAACAAGCTGGTATCTTTGGTGTCGTTTGGATGATGATCAAAGCTAGGATGTGCGAAATTCCAAGTGGCGCAACCTATAAAAAAATATATGTTACATCTGTTCTATGCGGTATCGGTTTTACAATGAGCCTTTTTGTTGCTTTACTTGCGTTTCCTAACCAAAATGACTTGATCTTGGAAGCGAAAATTGGAATCTTCGCAGGTTCGTTTCTATCTTTGCTTTGGGCTTTGCTTGTTGCAAAATTGGATCAGCAAAAAAATCAAAAGACATAATACTGAATTAAATAGGCTACAAATGATTAAATTAGATTTGATGATAGCAACCCGCTACCTCAACACCAAACATAAAGATGGATTTATCTCAGTCATAAATATTTTTGCAGCTCTCGGTATAGCTTTGGGAGTCGCAACCTTGATTATAGTTATGTCAGTGATGAATGGTTATGAAAAAGAATTAATAGGTAAAATACTTGGTTTCAAGGGACATATAGCAATCATCAGTATGAATGATGAGATTAGTGACTATACAGCAATTAATCAAAAAATCAAAAATAATATTCAGCAAATAAAATTCACTGCTCCAGTTGTCAATGGTCAAGGTATGCTTAGTAGCAATGGTAGAGTTAGCGGCGTAATGGTCAAAGGAATGATTATAGATGATTTATTAAACAAACCAGAATTCGCACAATCTTTATACCTAGGATATAATAATGAATTACATAATCAAAATGATGTTAATGGATTACGTCAATTTTTTACCCAAGGCAATCCAATATTACTAGGAGTTGAGCTAGCTAAAACACTTCATGTATCAGTAGGAGAAGAAGTAAAATTAATTGCACCAAATACTTCCAGTACTATAATGGGAGCAGCGCCAAGAATCAAAACTTTTGTGGTGGCTGGAACTTTTGATACTGGAATGTATGAATATAATGCTGGCATGGCATATATTCCTTTACGTTGGGGACAAATATTTTTCAATACCAATAATAAAGTTAATGAAATAGAAATTTCGCTCTATAATCTCAACGATATTGAAAAAACTCAGAAAATTCTAACCCAGGTTTTAGCTGAATTTTCAAACCCTACAAATTCTCAAGATAATAATGATCTAATCATTGTTGATTGGAAACAAACTAATCAATCTTTAGCTTCAGTTTTAAAAGTTGAGCAAAATGTTATGTTTATTATTCTTTCTCTTATCATTATGATTGCAGCATTTAATATTATCTCTAGCCTTGTGATTCTGGTCAAAGACAAAAGCAAAAGTATTGCAATTCTTAGAACAATGGGAAAAACAAAATCTTCGATTGCACGTATCTTTATTTTCTGTGGATTTGCAATAGGAATGATCGGTACAATTTTTGGTAGTACTATTGGCATAGTTTTTGCCTTGAATATAAATTCAATCAAAAATTGGCTAGAAAGTCTAATCGGGGTTAAAATGTTTGATCCTATGATTTATTTTCTCACCACAATGCCAGCCGATCTTTCTTATCAGCAAGTTGCAGTTGTAGTTACAATTTCTCTATCGTTATCACTGCTTGCCACAATATATCCAGCGCTAAAGATATCGCGTATGTCAGCCAGTCAAATTCTCCGCCACGAGTAGTAAATCTTATTCAGTATTGCTTTGGGGGCTTCGATCACCAAATAACTAGGCCCTATTAACACTATTGAATCATTTCTGCAATAGGGCAATATGGATAAAAGCTGTGAACATTAGCTCGCGTTTTTGAACCGAGAAAAAACGGGTTAGAACGCTTTAATCCTTCAAAAAAGATGCTCGATTTCATTGCGTTGTTTATAAAGGGATTTGTGATAGGTCCATGGTTCAAAACGAGTTAGATTTTGTTGGAACAGCAAGCCGAAATGCAGTGACGGGAGGGACGCCCTCTTCATAAGCACGGAGCTCCATCGCGAGCTGGAATTTCAATAATGCTTCCAATTTTTAAAGAAACGCTGCTGCCCATTTTGCTTATCATTGGCTTACAGCAGGCAAAACGTTAATCCAAGATGATCATTCGCAGCAACTATAGTAAATTTTTGTGTGGCTTACCTATAGAATTAATAATCTCTAAAATCTTAAGCTAGAGCTGTTGTGAGACGGAAAAGTTAGCAGAAATTCTAAGGATGCTCCTTCTCCCAAAACCGCTGCTTTATTCTGACGTACACGGGGGTTTGAGGGCGGATATTAGAAGCCACATTACCTAAAAATTTCCGTTTCGCAACAACCTCAAGTTGTATATTATTAGCATTTCTGAGAATACTATTAATATAGTAACATCTAGATTATTTGACATACAAACATAAATTTAGTTTACCAAATGAGTTTTTGTGGTGAATGCCCCCATGATTTGCCGATGTATTGGTGGGTATTTTTTAAAAAGCTCTTACCGCATCTGGATCTATTTTGCTGCTGGTGCTGTCGGGCCCAAAGCATATGACCGGAAATTTGAATCAATTTTTTTGCAGACCAACAAATAACCGCTCTAGACCTCCCTTCTCAGCACACCTTTAAGGCGGGTATAAATCGTGTGCCAATTGCTAAATTCTCGCGGCAAATTCGATACTTTTCCGTTCCAACATTGCATGGAAAAGTAATGCTTAATCAGGTTATACTGATTTTAACTCAATGTTTCCATAAAATCAGCGTAACATATCTCTATAAGCAATAATAGTCTTAACACACTCTAGAAAAACTAGCACACTATTTTTCACTAATTAGATCTACCATGCTATAGAGTTTTGTCGCTTCTTGTCTCAGCAAGAAACTTGCGGCTTTCGCTGCACCATGAGCAAATATATCGCGATCATTAGAATTGTGCTGCAACATTATGGTATCATGGCACCCCGATATTATGATACTATGCTCTCCCACAGCAGAACCTCCGCGTATAGAGTGTATATATATCTGATTATGTTGCCTTTTCTCACCGTTTTTTGTTGCTTCTCTACCAACAACGATCTTATAATTATCTCCACCAGATTTGGCAATATTCTCAGCCAGCATCAAAGAAGTCCCTGAAGGTACATCTTTTTTATCGCGATGATGGTGCTCAACTATTTCAACATCATAACCTTCACCCAATTTTTCTATTGCTGCACAAGCTAATGTATTCAATATATTAACACCTAATGACATATTGGGGGAATAAAATATTCGCGTCATAGTTGCATATTCTGCCAATTTATCGAGCTGAGCTGAGTTCATCCCAGTAGTCCCACAAACCATTGCAGTGTTTTTTAAAACACAAATATTAGCGAGTTTAGGCGATAATGTATATGAACTGAAATCTATAACTAAATCTATACCTTCCACAAAATTTTCTAGTTCTTGCTCAGTATATATGCTACCTGAGGTTGCTGGATATAAAGCAGCTAAATTTTGTTTAGCTTTTTCATCATGGACCAAAAGGCTGCTGACTTGAAACTCTTGACTGTTCTGAAGAACTCTAAAAATAGCTTCTCCCATTTTTCCCGCTGCTCCAGCAATACCAATTTTAAGCATAATTCTCAAATTTTTTGTTATTGATATATTACAATCAACAGTTGACACAAATCACTTCTCAGGTTTATCTCCACTCCTTGGTGCAATAATCATAAATATTTGCTTACCTTCTAATTTAGGTTCAACTTCGGGTCGACCTATTAATTCTAGGTCTTGCTTAAAGCGATTGATAATCTCAAAACCTACTTCATTATGGGTAATTTCTCTTCCTCTAAAAGCCAGGGAAAATTTCACCCTATTTCCATCTTTAATAAATTCAGTTGCTTTACGCAATTTGATCTCATAATCACCACGAGCTATGGTTGGGCGAACTTTGATCTCTTTAGTTTCCATTGATTTGCGTTTTTTCTTAGCTTCATTAAGCTTTTTCTGCTGTTCATATCGATATTTACTATAATCAATAATTTTGCACACCGGCGGCTCCGCATTCGGAGAAATTTCAACCAAGTCTAGCCCGCTGTTTCTAGCCCGATATAAAGCTTCTGGCACTGGAAAAACACCTACCATCTCGCCGTTTTGGTCTAGCAATCTGACCCTATTAGCTTGTATTTGTTCATTCACCCTGGTTTGATTTTTATTGTGAGTATTTATAATGACCTCTTATTTTAATAGTTACTCGTTTTATATTATATAATGTATTCCATAAATCTTCAAATTCAAGATGCAATTTATGTTTTTATTATCTCTAATGTTTTTAGCCTAGCTTCCTGGTCATAATCTAAAACATCTTGCACAGAATGAATTGCCTGATTTTTCCCTAGAAAAGCCTGCTCAGTAATTTCAAAAACTATTTCGCTAATATCTAAAAATTTTATTTTATTCAAAAGAAATGCCTCAACTGCAATTTCATTAGCCGCGTTCATCGCAATTGGGACATAACAACCAGCTGAATATGCTTCGCGCGCAAGTTGTAAAAGCGGAAATCTTTTTGCGTCTTCTGTTTCAAAAGTAAGATTATGTATTTGAGCAAGATTAATATGCAAACTAGAAGCTAAGTGATCAAATTTATCTAACAAAGCTCCTTCAATTGGTATTGCCATATCGTTTGGGCTGGCACATAACATTGTGGTACCGTTCTGATATTCGACGATACCGTGAACGATCGACTGCCGATGAACCAAAACGCCAAGTTGATCCACTTTAAGATTAAATAACTTAGCTGCTTCAATAAGCTCCAACCCTTTGTTCATCATTGTTGCGGAATCTATACTGATCTTAGCTCCCATCGACCAAGTTGGGTGTTTTAGCGCCATCTTTGGAGTTACCTCCTTCATCTGTTCTAAAGAAAAATCCCAAAATGGACCACCGGATGCGGTAAGAATAATTTTACTGATGTTTGTAGTATTAATTTCTCCATTTGAATCAAGTAATATTTTATAGATTGCGTTATGTTCTGAGTCAATTGGAATAATTTTAGTATTATTCTTTTGAGCTAATCCCAAAACAAGATCTCCGGCGCAAACAATGCTTTCTTTATTTGCTAGAGCTAGGGTTTGACAATTAGGTATCGCAGCTAAGGTTGGTTTCAATCCTGCGATTCCTGTTATTGCTGAAATGCAAATATCATGTTTTGCCGATGCAATTTCCTCCAAAACTGCTTCTTGCCCTGACACAACCTTAGGTTTAAAAGTGTTTTTATATTCTTGTGACCTAGTGAAAAAAGAATCTATTCTCTGCTCAAGTTCTCCCTGTTTTGTTTGATCAAAAATAGCCACAGTAGAAGCTTGATATAAAACAGATCGTTTAGCTAACTTTTCAATATTATTGCCAAAAGAAACCAAAGTCTTAACTTCAAACTTTTCCCTATTTGCATCCAGAACTTTAAAGGTACTATCTCCTATTGAGCCAGTCGCACCTAAAATCATTACAGATCGTTTCTCCATTTTTGATCTCTAACCATTGACTCCATATACAACCAAGAGTGCGACAAACCAAGAAGCAGTCACTAAACCATCAAGCCTATCTAAAACACCCCCATGTCCTGGAATGATACTCCCACTATCCTTAACGCCAAAATGTCTCTTAAAAGCTGATTCAAGAAAATCACCAGCCTGGGATATAACAGCGACTAATGGTGCAACCCAGATGCCCTGTGTCATCATTTTAGGGCTATATCCAGAAATATACATTAAACAGAAACTAACAGCCATCGCACCAATGGCCCCACCAGCCAAACCACTCCAGGTTTTACTTGGACTAATCTTCGGAGCGATTTTTGGTCCGCCGATAGATAACCCGGCAAAATAAGCAAAGGTGTCGGTAGCCCAAACCATAAACAATAGCCACATAGTAATATAGTATCCACCCTCAACTGACCTGAGATAGATCAAACTCCAACAAAATAGCAAGACATATAATAACCCCAAAGAAAACCATTCTAATTTATCCAATAACTTGGATTTATTATTTTTTACTATTGTAATAATTTCGTACATCATTAAAACACCAACTAAAAAAACCCATAGCGCATATAACCAAGAACCATAATGAACTACATATAAAACTAGCGGAGCTAAAACCAACGCCGATATAATTCGCAAAACAAGATTGTGTTTAAAATTTGGATGTTGGCTAATTTTAAGAGGCGATTTTAAAATATCTTTTAACATTATTATATTATCTTTATATTACGTGTTTAATTTCTAATTGCTATTAAATTATGCTAGCATTTTGTTACTTTGACCTTTGCTTTTTCTTGATTAAATTTATCATGATTATCATTACAATATTCATTGCAATAAACAAGGAAGAAGTAACCATTAAATAAAGCGGTGGACTATAGCGATCAATCTTATCAACCAAAAGCGTACATAGAAGCGGCGTCGTTCCCCCAAACACTGCATTCCCTAAGTTATAGCCAAGAGCAACCCCAGAATAACGTAACTCTGGCGGGAATAAACGCATTGCGTAGGGATAGAGTGGTGCTGCAATCAGTGCCGTTAGAAGGGATAGGCCAAATAAACCTTGGTATATCTCAAGCTTATTATGATATGGATTGCTAATCATCGAAAAAAGCGGAGTCGCCCAAAGAGCAATCCCGAACGCCGCAAACATCATCGTATTAGAATAACCAAGTCTGTCAGCAATATATCCAGATATTGGCAAAAACAAAACTAAAGTAATCAATGCAAAAATTGAATATATCATCCCTTCCTGTTCGGAATAGCCCATCACTTCAGAAAAAAATGCGTTGAGATATCCTCGAATCAAATAAGAAATCGAAACAACCGCGCCAGTCGTGATGATTAAAGATACAACTGCGAATTTTTTGCGTCGCAATACATCAAATAACGGTATTTTTTTCAAAGCTTTTTCATTTTTTAGACTTTGAAAAACCGGGCTCTCTTCGTTTTTATGGCGAAAATATGCTCCAACCAAACCCATTAAAGCCCCGAGAGCGAATCCATATCTCCAGGTTATTGGGTCCAACCCCAGTAGCTGAATAATCAATAAACCAGTAACATTAGCTAAAAGCGTTCCTATTATATTTGACGACATTACTATACTACCGACCATGCTTAGCTTGCCGCTTTTGAGATGCTCCAAAATATAGATAGCTGACCCAGTTCCCTCTCCCCCGATACACAAACCTTGGACGAGCCGTATTACAACCAAGAGTAGTGGCGCCCAAATTCCAATTGTTTCATATGGTGGCAGCAAAGCAATGCCAATCGTTGCAACTGCCATTCCGATTATCGAAGTTCGAAGAGCCACTCTTCTGCCATATTTATCGCCAATATGGCCAAAAACCAAACCACCAATCGGCCTAATAAAAAAACCAATCGCAAAAATCAAAAAAGTTAATAGAAGCTGCATCCGCTCATTCTGTTGCGGGAAAAATAAATCCCCCATTATCGGAGCAAAAACAGCGTACATCCCAAAATCATAATATTCTACAATATTTCCGATAATGGTAGTTCCTATTAGCTTTTTTTTATCATAAGATATACCAGACATAACTTTGTAATGTTAATTGTTTTTTATATTGTTAATTTGTTTCTTATTTACTATTATAAATAGCTTTAACTCAGAAGTATACAAATAGTCAATTTGGGAGTATAATAACTTCACTCAAACAATATAAAATCAATATTTATAACTCAGGAAGTATGTCTAACAAAAATATTTATTTAAATAGCAAAGCATGGCCATTTGTTGAAGCAAAAGCCTTGCTTCAAAGAGTTGAGACACGAATTCAGAACAGCTCCGACCCTAATGATAGAATCGTCCGGTTTGAGACTGGCTATGGACCTTCTGGCTTGCCCCATATTGGAACTTTTGGCGAGGTTGCTAGAACAACGATGGTCAGAAATGCGTTTCGCGCTATTTCTGATTTGCCAACCAAGCTGATATGTATTTCTGACGACATGGATGGAATGCGCAAAATTCCCGATACAATCCCGAACAAATCAGAATACCTTCAATATATGGACCAGCCATTGTCAAAAATCCCAGACCCTTTTAAAACAAATTCTAGCTTCGGCGCAAACATGAACGCGAGACTTCGCAAATTCCTTGACCATTTTGGTTTTGATTATGATTTCTATAGTGCCAGCGAATGTTACCAAAACGGAACCTTCAACCAAGGGTTGCAGCTAGTTCTGAAGCATTATGACGAAATTATGGATATAATGCTACCGACTTTGGGCGAAGAAAGACAACAAACCTATAGCCCGTTTCTTCCAGTATGCAAAAAAACCGGCAAAGTTCTCCAAGTTCCAATCCAAGAACGAGATCTTGCAAAAAATATGATCAGCTATAAGGATCCTGAAACAAACCAAACAATCGAAACCTCAATTTTAGACGGTAACTGCAAACTCCAATGGAAAGTGGATTTTGGTATGCGTTGGGCGATTTTCAAAATCGATTTTGAAATGTATGGCAAAGATCACTTGGTTAATGGTAAAATATATAGTGCAATCTGCAAAGCAATAGGAGGAAATCCCCCACAACAGATGTTTTTTGAACTTTTTCTCGATCATGAAGGTAAAAAGATTTCTAAATCCAAGGGAAATGGCTTAACAATTGACGAATGGCTAAGGTATGCCCCGCAAGAAAGTTTAGCTCTATTTATGTATAATTCACCACAAAAAGCTAAAAAATTATATTTTGACGTCATCCCAAAAGCCGTCGACGAGTACTTGCAACACCTCCATAGCTACCATAGCGACAGCGACGAAGCCAAACGGGTCAACAATCCAGTGTTCCATATTCATGCCGGCAAGCCTCCAATTGTTGCTTCCCGAATCACTTATAGCCTGATCCTAAACCTTGTTAGCGCTTGTAACACTGATAATCCTGAAGTTATTTGGGGATATATCGGAAAGCTTTTTACTAAAGCCGATGCCAAATCTGATACTAAAGCTGATGCCGAAGCAATTTCAAATCATCGGCCCAACGGTTGCCCATTCCTCGAATCTATTGTCCAAGGCGCAATCAGATATTACCAAGAACATATTAAACCATATAAAAAGTATCGCTCTCCTTCACAAACAGAAAAATCAGCGCTAAAAGATCTGCGAACTGAACTAAATTTAGCACAAAACAGTAAATTCATCGACTTTGCTGAGGAGATGCAAAATTTAGTTTATACTGTGGCACAAAAGCATCAAATCGAAGTTAAGGATTGGTTCAAGGCTTTATATGAAATTCTTTTGGGGGCAGAAAGCGGCCCCCGCTTTGGCTCTTTTATTGCGCTATATGGAATCTCTGATACGATCAAATTAATAGATAACGTGATAGCCGAATGACGTTATAGTAAATTAAGTCGGGTTTGCTTATAGAATAATAATCTCCAGAATCTTTAGCTAGGGCTGTTGCGAGACGGAGGTTAGTAGAAGTTCGGAGAATGCACGGGGCGCCTAAAACCCGGGGTTTACTCTGAGGTATATGAGGATTTGAGGGCGGATATTTTGAGCAGCGAAATTACCCCAAAATTTCATTTCGCAACAGCACCAAGCTGCATAATTATTAGCATTTCTGAAAATATTAATATAGTAACCTAGATTTTAATACAATATTTTATATGCAAATTTCGACCTAATTTACTATAACCTCCGTTTTGCCTCCGCCCCCAAAGATATCACAAAACCTGTCATACCCAGATAAAACTTACCGCTTTTATACCAGTTCAGCTATAAAATATCACCACAATTTTATAATATCCATAAATCAGGAAACTTGGTACAAACCGCGTCTATCTCTTTGTTGCCTAAAAAAGTGCGGAGAGTATTGATTGATTCAGGGCTATGTTGTTGCAACTCTGGCGACACCAAACAAATTTTAAAACCAGCGTCTTTGAGGGAGCTATATGCCGAATCTGATAAAGGTAGGTGGGTAAAATAATCAACCCACACCCATTTTGCCATCCCACTAAAAGCCAAAGCATATTCTATTGGTTCAAATTCAGAAAAACGAACGGCTAAATTTTCTGGACCAAATTCTGGTAGATTTTGAATTGCTTTACGAGCATATTTAACAAAATATGGCATTGATAAATCTAAAAAAAACCAGTTTTTAACTGAAAATTTTTGCATTATTTTGATACATTGTTCCTCAATTCCTTCGGTTTTTAGATTAAGAATTAACGGCCCATTATGCTGCCAGTGGTGCAACCAATCTTCAAGAGTTACAAGCGGCGAAGTAAGGTGATGCCCCAGGGGATCATGGTCTATTATTAGCATATCATTATGATAGCGTATATCTATCTCAGCACCAAATTGAATTGGTAGGTCTCTGAGTTGTTCTACTGTATTAATACGGTGCTTGATTATTTGCATAGTACAGCTTGATTAAAAATTTTGTTTTTGGCCTAATATTGAGTTGATCTTAATATTGAACATTGCCTATACTAATATATTAATATATTTTTTATTCCACAGGAAGTAATTCTGGCGGTAATCTGAAAAATATATTTTCGTCAATACCTTCAATTTCTTCGAGTGTTGTATTATATTTGCCAACAAAATATTCCACCACCTGTTCAACCAATAGCTCTGGCGCCGATGCTCCAGCAGTAATTCCAATTTTTTTTATTCCTTCCAACCACTCTTCTTTAATATCTGCTGTGGAATCAATTAGATAGGAATCAACCCCTGAAGCTTGAGCTATATCACGCAATCTGTTGGAATTTGAGCTATTATTCGAACCTATAACCAGAATCAAATCAACATTATCAGCTAAAAACTTTACTGCATTTTGTCGATTTTGGGTTGCGTAGCAAATATCACGTAACTCAGGCCCTAAAACATCAGCAAAGCGTTGGTAAATTTTATCAACTATCTGTTTAGTATCGTCAACACTAAGGGTAGTTTGAGTAACATACCCAATCGGAGCGGATTCTGGAAGATCGATTAAATCAACGTCTTCAACAGATTGCACAAGATATACCTTTCCTTTGATTCGTCCCATTGTACCTTGGGTTTCTGGATGATTCTGATGTCCAACTAGGATCATAGTGCGGCCTTCGCTATCATATTTAATAGCGCGATTATGAACTTTTTTCACCAGAGGGCAGGTTGCGTCTATTACCCTTAGACCAGTTTTTTTAGCTTCATCTTCCACCGAGTCCGAAACACCATGGGCAGAAAAAATAGCAATTGCCGAGGTTGGAACTTCGTTTAATTCTTTAACAAAAATTGCTCCCATTTGACGCAACCTATCGACGACATACTTGTTATGCACAATTTCGTGCCTAACATATATCGGTGCTCCATGTTTCTCCAAAGCACGTTCGACAATTTGGATGGCGCGTTCAACTCCAGCGCAAAATCCGCGAGGCTTTGCAAGAAAAAGATGTATTTTCTGTTTTTTTATATTTTTTCCATTATTTTCCATTATTTATACTGTTATCATCTTACAATTTGATATATTTATTATGATAAAGCAGCTAATACTGCCATACAAAAAACAACTTAACTCCAAAATTGATTTCTTCAGTAACTACTCACATATATCTATTATGAAATTGGTCCTATTTGTCTATTTATTTTCGCATAATCAGGAGCAATTAACGAAAACAGTGTTATATCCTCAGGTTTTTTGTTTATTATTCGATACCCTCGCAAAATTCCCTCATGTTCAAAGCCAATTTTACGTAAAATAGCTTGTGATTTTTCGTTTTTCACCATTGTCCTAGCCTCGATTCGATATGCCTGCATTTTGTTAAAGGCCAGTTTGAACACTTCAGTCAGTACCCCAGTCATGATTCCCTGGCGCCAATATTGGGGCATGAGATCATAGCTAACTTCCAAACGCCTATTGTGAAAATTCCAGCCAACAAATCCAACTGTTCCTATTAGGTTGTCAGTTTCTTTGTCAGCAATTGCCCAAAATATGGAGCGCTTTTGGTAAAACAATCCGCCCCAAAATTTAACATCTTTCAGCGCTTCGTCCACTGATTTTGGTACATCTTCATCAGATAAATATTCGCTGACTTCTGGAAAGTTATACAGGTTAAAATAATTTTCTGCATCCTTAAGTTGCAAATCGCGCAAAACAACTTTATCAAGAGTAAAACTGGGGAATTTACTAAAAAAATTATGCAATCCTGGGTTTTTCATATTATTTAGTTATTTTTTATATTCAATTTTAATATATTATTCATGTTGGTATATTATTTAATAATAAATTGATCCACCAATGCAACTAATTTATAAAATAAATTTACTCATATCCGTGTCTAAATGAATCAAAGCGTCTAGGTGATTGATGACATATGATTCGTCGATCACCACCTTGGTGTTAGGCAATTCTGGAGCTGTAAAACTAATCGCTTCTAGAAGCTTTTCCATAATAGTATGCAACCTCCTAGCCCCTATATTCTCCACTCTTTCGTTCATTTCAGTTGCAAATTTCGCTATCTTTCTGATACCATCTTCGCTAAATTCGAGATCAACCTTTTCAACTCCTAGCATTGCTTTATACTGATTCAACAGATTGTGGCTAGGTTCGGTTAAAATTCTAACCAAATCTTCCTCGGTTAATGGCTTTAATTCAACTCTGACTGGCAATCTTCCTTGCAATTCAGGCAGCAAATCCGACGGTTTGGCGAGGTGGAATGCGCCGGAAGCTATAAACAATATGTGATTAGTTTTGATAGGGCCATATTTTGTTGTCACAACAGTCCCTTCAATCAGAGGTAATAAATCGCGCTGAACCCCTTCTCTGCTAACTTCTGCTCTGCCGCCACCGCTGTTCGACCTACTTGCGATCTTATCTATTTCGTCAATAAAGACAATTCCATCTTGCTCAACGGTTTGGATTGTTTTTCTAGTCACCTGCTCATCATCTATCAGCTTGTCGCTTTCTTCAGCAACAATTTGGTTATATGCGTCAGTAACTGTAGCACGAATAGTTTTGGTACGCTTGCCAGCAAAAGCTTTACCAAACATTTCGGTCATATTAATCATTCCAAGTTGCCCTCCTGGTATGTCCATAGTGTGCATAGGCGATTGACTAGCTTCTAGCACCTCAATCTCTATTTCGCTTGAATCAAGTTCATGATTACGCAGTTTACGCAAAAATCTTTGTCTTGTTTCTTCGCTGGCATCAACCCCAACTAGAGAATCCAAAATCCTCTTTTCGGTTGCTGCTTGAGCTTTGACTTGAACAGCTTCACGCATGTTTTTCTTAATTTTGTTAAAAGCTATATCAGCCAGGTCGCGAATAATTGAATCTACATCACGACCAACATAACCTATTTCAGTGAATTTTGTTGCTTCAACCTTAATAAAAGGTGAATTGGTCATTTTGGCAATTCGTCTTGCTATTTCGGTTTTACCAACTCCAGTCGGGCCAATCATGAGAATATTATGCGGCACAATTTCATCTCTAATTTCATCAGCAACTAATTTACGACGCCAACGATTTCTTAAGGCATTTGCAACAGCTTTTTTAGCATCATCCTGCCCTACTACAAATAAACTTAAGGTTGATACTATTTCTTTTGGCGTTAGTGCAAACATATCTTTATAAATGAATTAAATCGATTTTAGCTAAAAACTTTTCGCAAGATTTTTTGATTCTTGTTACTATTTATATTATTGGAGAATTTAAACATAATAGCAATTATTGTTATTAATATTGTTACTTAAATAATCCCAACAAAGTTAACTTATAGCTACCAGCAAAAACTGCAAGCAGCTATAAGTTCCAAGTTATTTGTCCTTAACTTCTTCAAAATCAGCGTCAACAACTTTTTCTTCACTACTGCCCGAATCAGCGTTACTAGCTCCAGAATCAGCACCACCCTCGCTTCCTGTATTTGTAGCATTACCACTACCATACATAGCTTCACCAATTTTCATGCTAGCTTGGCTTACTGCTTCCGTTTTAGCTTTGATTTCAGCAACATCTTCACTTTCGAGAACTTTTCTAAGTTCAGCGATAGAATCTTCGATATTTTGCTTATCAGCTGATGCAAGCTTTTCGCCATATTCCTTCAAGCTTTTTTCGGTTGAGTAAATCATGCTGTCAGCGTGGTTACGCGCTTCAATCAGATTTTTGCGCTCTTCGTCAGCAGCAGCGTTTGCTTCAGCATCCTGCATCATTTTTTTGATTTCCTCATCTGTCAAACCGCCAGAAGACTGGATTGTAATCCGTTGCTCTTTGCCGCTTGCCTTGTCTTTAGCTGAGACATGCATAATTCCGTTTGCATCAACATCAAATGTTACTTCAATTTGCGGCATTCCTCTTGGAGCTGGCGGAATTCCTTCTAATGTAAACTGACCCAATAACTTATTCGCCGCAGCAACTTTTCTTTCGCCTTGGAAAACCCTAATTGTAACCGCCGGTTGATTATCTTCCGCTGTAGAGAATGTTTGGCTTTTCTTTGTTGGTATAGTAGTATTGCGTTCAATCAATGCAGTGAACACTCCACCCAAAGTTTCAATCCCAATTGACAGTGGCGTCACATCAAGCAATACAACATCCTGCACCGAACCCGTCAGAACACCACCCTGGATTGCAGCACCAATTGCCACAACCTCGTCTGGATTAACTCCGCGGTGAGGTTCTTTACCAAAAAAGTCTTTGACGCGTTGGATAACTTTTGGCATTCTGGTCATCCCTCCTACCATCACAACTTCATCTATTTTATCAATAGTTAGTCCTGCGTCCCCTAACGCTGCTTTGCAAGGAGCAATTGTTCTCTCAATAAATTCATCAACCAAGCTTTCAAGTTTAGCGCGCGATAACTTCATGTTGAGGTGTTTTGGCCCAGACGCATCAGCAGTTATATATGGCAAGTTGATTTCGGTTTCCATCGAGCTAGAAAGCTCTATTTTAGCTTTTTCTGCTGCTTCTTTGAGACGCTGCAACGCTAGGTTGTCTTTGCTTATATCCATCCCAGATTGTTTTTTGAATTCGTCGCATAAATAGCTGAGAATCTTGAGATCAAAATCTTCCCCCCCAAGGAATGTATCACCATTGGTTGATTTTACTTCAAAAACTCCGTCTCCTATTTCTAGAATAGAAACGTCAAAAGTACCACCCCCTAGATCATAGACTGCAATTGTTTTGTTGCCTGATTTTTCAAGACCATAGGCTAAAGCAGCTGCGGTTGGTTCGTTGATAATCCTCAATACATCAAGCCCGGCGATGGCCCCCGCGTCTTTAGTTGCTTGACGCTGAGAATCGTTGAAATATGCCGGCACCGTGATTACCGCTTTGGTAACTTTTTTACCTAAAAAACTTTCGGCTGTTTCTTTCATTTTTTGTAGGGTCATCGCACTGATTTGGCTTGGAGAATATTCTTTTCCGCGAGATTTAACCCAAGCATCACCATTTTTTGCACCTATTACTGAATATGGCACTTTTTTTAATAATTCTTTGGTTTTTTCGTCACTAAATCCTCGTCCAATTAAACGCTTGACCGCGAATATTGTGTTTTCTGGATTGGTAACAGCTTGGCGTTTGGCGGAATCACCAACTAATATCTCACCTTTTTCGGTGAATGCTATAATTGAAGGGGTTGTTCTTCTTCCTTCGCTATTTTCGATAACTTTAGGATTTGAACCGTCCATGATTGCGACACACGAATTGGTTGTACCTAAATCTATACCTATAACTATTTCGCTCATAATTCTTTCCTCTGATTTATGTTAAACAATAAAATTAAATAATCACAAATTAAATACTTTAAATAACTTAAAGTGCTTTGATTCACTTCAATGCTTTAGATATAGGAACAAAAACTCATATTACAAGTGTAGCATGGATCAGAAAAACCATAAATTTTTTATTTAGCCGATTCTAAAACCGATACAATAGAGATTTGATGAGGCATAGCCAATAGAAAATTTTTATTTACTTATTTAAAGCTATTAGCTGGTTTTTCTAAAATTCTTATAATTGTTAATATATTTTTAAGCTAATTTATTAGTATTGGTTGGAGTAAATCGTTTAAAGATTTGACTCGCAGCATTATTATATAGATGGGTTAAAACAACAGGAAGGTCTTGGAAAAATATTTTTTATATTTTTGCTAATTAATCTTTTTAAACTAAAATGGTTCATCACCTCAAACACGAAGCAACAAACCAAAATTGTGGTTTAAAGGAAAATATAGCAAGAAAGCTATATTCAGCCCCGACCTTGAAAAAACACCTGGGAGAGCGGTGTTTAAATTATTTACTAGACACAGTAGCGAGTTTTGCTTTGCGCGCAATCGAGACAGCAGCGCCAGTGATTACCATGCAATATATTAGACATGGATCGATAACATAATGGACCAAACCTAGATCATGAGCCGTTGCGCCAGACGCAATTCCGATCACTGAAAGAAAAATTAGAGCTAGATCTGCCAAGAATCCGTTTTGTTTTTTCAGCAAGCTAGAAACATATTGAAACCCAAAGCCTCTAGAAGCGCCAAGTAGCAAAATTCCAGCGATTAAGAACAAAGGGCCTAGATGAAGGAGTTCAATGAACATTTTCATAAATTTTACCTAAATTATATTTACACTTTATAAAACTAATACAGAGAATGATACTATACAATAAAAAAACAATGTTCAATACATTTTTTTTATTTATATTTAGGATTGGCAAACTAGCGGTGAAATCAAGCGTATCTCAATCTATTTTACAACCATAGAATTTAATTAAATGGTAAATAAAACAAAAAAATAAAAAATTTTATGATTTGGTACTTCCGCAACTAAATCATTAGTGTTAATAATCGAAACTGCCATGATTAATAAAGTATATCTAAAATATATTTGGGATAGAGAAAAATAAATTTAGTGAATAGATTTAGGTGAAAAATAATATTTCCTATTGCATTTTGATCACCGAATGTATATACAATAAGAAGACATTCTCTTTAGGAGGGATTGCTGAGTGGCCAAAAGCAGCAGACTGTAAATCTGCCCACCTTGCGTGTTCGTAGGTTCGAATCCTGCTCCCTCCACCATTAATAATAGCAAACCATACATAATTTTCTTGGCACTAGTGAGATCGGGTTTTATGCTATTTATATAGCACGTAATAACAAAAGCATTTCAAAGCCATCTCCCAATTTAAATAAAATGAACAAATATTAAAAAATAATAGTATGGATAATATGGAATATGATGTAATCGTAATTGGCGGCGGACATGCTGGGTGCGAAGCTGCTGCTGCTGCTGCCAGGGTTGGTGCAAAAACTTGCCTTATCACTTTTGCGAAAGATAATATCGGCGAAATGTCTTGCAATCCTTCGATTGGAGGGGTTGGTAAAGGAATTTTAGTTAAGGAAATCGACGCGCTAGACGGCGTTATGCCCCAGGCAATAGACCGAGCCTGTATTCACTTTAAAATGCTCAATAGAAGCAAAGGACCAGCTGTTTGGGGGCCAAGAGCTCAGGCAGATCGAGAGCTATATCGGGAAGCTATGCAGGATATTTTAAGCGACTATCGCAACCTAGAATTGCATTTTGCTGAAGTCACTGATCTAATAATTAAAGATAAACAAATTTGCGGTATCAAATGTGGTGACCAAAAAATACTAGCGCACTCCGTAGTAATCACAACCGGAACATTTTTGAACGGCCTGATCCATATTGGCCAAAAACAAACTGTTGCCGGTAGATTTGGAGAAAATAGCAGTAGCGATTTAGCAATCACTCTCAAAAATATTGGCTTTGCTCTCGGCCGACTCAAAACCGGAACCCCAGCAAGATTACGCCGCAGTACTATTAATTGGCAAGAAACAGAAGAACAGCCAGGCGAAATTCCAGCAACACCCTTTTCTGCGTTTAACGAACAAATCAAGGTAGAGCAGATTAATTGCGCTATCACCCATACAAACGCTAAAACTCACCAGATTATTGCAGCAAACACCCACCTCTCGCCAATGTATTCAGGCCAGATCTCTTCGACCGGCCCTCGCTATTGTCCATCGATTGAAGATAAGATAACACGATTTGCAAGTAAAGAACGCCATCAAGTTTTTTTAGAGCCAGAGGGATTGCAATCTGACGTTGTGTACCCCAACGGAATTTCTACCTCTTTGCCAGAAGATGTCCAGGAGATGATGATTCGCTCAATTCGAGGATTGGAAAATGTTGAAATATTGCGCTATGGTTATGCTATAGAATATGACTATATCGACCCAAGAGAACTAAAACCAACTTTAGAAACAAAAAAAGTTAGCGGATTATTTATGGCAGGCCAAATCAACGGCACTACTGGCTATGAAGAAGCTGCAGCTCAAGGTTTAATTGCTGGGATAAACTCAGGATTATTCAAAGCAAAGACTGAATTCACTTTAAACCGAGCTGAGGCATATATCGGAGTTATGATCGACGACCTAATCACTCATGGCGCAACCGAACCCTATCGAATGCTGACCTCTAGAGCAGAGTTTAGAATTCAACTTCGTTCTGACAATGCTGATATGAGGCTCACAAAAAAAGGGATCGAGTCTGGAGTAGTTGGAACGAAAAGAGCTGAAGTTTTTAGCAAAACATATGATAAGTTAATCGATATAAAATCCAAGTTGGAAGCAATCAAAGTCACTCATGCAATAGCCAAGGAAAATAACCTGGGCCATATCCAAGACGGGCAGAAAAAAAACTTGTTCGAGCTTCTTGGGCTACCCAACGCCAATCAGAATAATATATGGAAAATGCTTCTAGATAAAGCAAAAAAAGTAGAAAAATCCCAAGACCCAGAAGAGAATATAGACCCAGAAGACGAGATAAAACATAAAGTGTATGTCATGTCGCTATATTATAGTTATAATCTTAGACAACAAAAGGACATCGAAATTCTCAACCATGACTACAACTCTAAAATCCCTGATGATATTGACTATGCAAAAGTTCATGGCCTTTCTAATGAATTGCGCCATAAATTTACAACAATCAAACCAAACACTGTGGCGGATGCACGCCGTATTAACGGAATGACTCCAACCGCAATTATCGCTCTCCAGCTATACTTACGCAAAAGAAATAACGGTTGATACCATCAAATATCTTGATTATAATTCACAACATTATTTTAATAATTAGTTTAATAAAAATGCTACAAAAAATCCAACTTAGCCTCAATCAGCTCCGACAACATAAACCAGTGGTTCTATGTCTAACTAATTATGTTTCAGCCGATTTGGTCGCCAACAGTTTGCTGGCAGTTGGCGCCTCGCCGATTATGTCACAAGATATTAGAGAAATAGAAGAGTTGGTCGCTATTCGCAATGCGTTATATATCAATATTGGCACTTTGGATCAAGAATTTGTCAGTCGTTGCTTTAACGCCGCTGAGCTAGCCAAACGCTATAATAAACCAATAGTACTTGATCCAGTTGGCGCCGGAGCAAGCAAAATCAGAACTAAAACCGCAATAGATTTCTTGAGTATTTGCGATATAGTCAGGGGTAATGCTAGTGAAATAATCGCATTAACTCAAGCTAATGCAAAAACTGCTGGCGTCGATTCTACTGATCAAGTTTGTGATGCAAAAGATAGCGCCAGGATGATGGCAAAGAATTTTGGCTTTGTCACTGTTGTTAGTGGCGAAATTGATTTTATCACCAAAGACGGTCAAGAAATAGAATTCAAACTTGGATCCAAAATAATGCCATTGGTCACAGGAATGGGCTGTGCATTAACCGGAGTCATTGCTGCGTTTAGGGGGGTGGAGGCAGATTCATTTGAAGCAGCTCAGGTTGCTACAGCATATTTTGCTTTATGTGGCAATCTAGCAGAAATAAAAACCCAAAAACCTGGAGGATTTCGTGCAGAATTTATTGATCAGTTGAACTGTGGTGATTTTGCATCAATGGTTGAATTTGCTTCTGGATTAAAAACATCAAAGGCGTAGGTTATAGCGTAATATCCAAATAATATATTATGATCAAAACTGCATACAATTTAACTGAACTGGCGCAAAAACTAGTCACTGCGGCAAAAACAAGAGGAAGTGTGATGGCATTAGCTGAATCATGTACCGGCGGAATGGCATCTTCGGCTATTGTTGATGTCCCCGGATCTTCTGCGGTTTTTGATCGGTCTTTTATCGTCTATAGCAACCTCGCCAAAATTGAAATTCTAGGAGTCAAAAACCAGACAATTGATCAATATGGAGCAGTGAGCGAAGAAGTAGCTCGCGAAATGGCTCTAGGTGCATTAGCAAAATTAAATTCTTCTCAAATCCATCCAAACCAACTTACACAACCATTAGCAGTATCGAAAAGACAATATAATATCGCTGCAGCAATAACTGGAATCGCAGGACCAGATGGCGGAACAAAACAAAAACCTGTAGGATTGGTTTATATTGCAGTTGCAACAAACTATCCTTATCAGCCTGATCAAAAGGTTCCAAATGTTATATGTGTTAAAAATATTTTTCGAGGCAACAGGTCTGAAATTCGTCAGTCTGCCGCTGCCGCTGCTTTGATTGAAATGTATAAAATGATTCAACACTTATAAAAATAAGTACAAACATAAAAACAACTTTTGAACAAGTTTTATATCCTATTTCTAAATCGTTTTATTTATTAGAATTCTACCAGAGGTTGTGCCCAAATCTAAAATCAAATTCGATAAAGCAATAAGAAAAGCTTTTGTTTTTGTTTTTTATTTCCTATCATCAAATTATAAAGAGTTAAAAAAATAATCCAATATGCAAGGCTTCAACAAACTCTATAGCCACTTAGTATCAAAAACAGAAACACAGCCTCCGTTAAAAGCAGCTGTAATTCAACCCATAGATCAGTCTTCACTGCAAAGTACTATAGAATCAGCAAAAAATAATATAATATCGCCGATTCTAATCGGTTCAAAAGAAAAAATAACTACAACAGCAAACTCTATTAACATAGATATTTCGGAGTATGAAATAGTTGATATAGCAGACGATAAAAAGGCGGTGGAATTTGCAATCAATGCCGTAAATAGAAACGAGGCTCAGGCGATAATCAAAGGAAATATCCATACTGATATTCTAATGGGTGCGATTGTAAATAAAACCAGCAATCTTAGAACCGGAAGAAGGATGAGCCACGTTTTTTTAGTTGTGTCTCCCCGCTACCATAAGCCGCTGATGATTACTGACGCTGCTTTAAATATTCAGCCAGATTTAGCAACTAAAGTTGATATAGTACAAAATGCAATAGATTTATTTAAACAAGTATTCGATACGCAACCAAAAGTTGCGGCACTATCAGCAGTTGAGTATGTAACGGATAAACTTCCTGCAACCTTAGATGCAGCTGCTTTATGTAAAATGGCCGAACGTGGTCAAATCAGTGGAGCAATAATCGATGGCCCTCTTGCATTTGATAATGCTATTTCGCAAAGAGCTGCCAAAATTAAAAAAATCAACTCCCCAATTTGCGGT
>CALKVD010000043.1 GCA_937996615.1 uncultured Rickettsiales bacterium
TATATCTTTCTCCTTGGTATTCTTCTTTGTTTCGAATATTACTCATGTTTCTGCAAAACCAGCTCAGCATCTACCTAAATCTGCTACAAACCACAAGTATAAAAATCATAAGAAGATTCGCTATAACAATCATCATAAAATCTCTTCCTACTCTCAATTACTCCAAACAACGATCCGCGCTCAGCAAAAAGCCAAACAAAATCTCCAGCATTACTATGGGATAGATTGCCCAACAACGATCGGCGTTGCGTCCTATTATGCTAATAAATTTGTGGGTAGATTAACTACTAGTGGGGTACCATATTACCATAGTGCCTATACGGCTGCAAGCAACCAGTTACCACTCCTTTCTGTAGTTAAGGTGACCAATCTTATTAATGGTTATTCTGTTCATGTCCTAATTACTGATAGGGGGGCACCCCATATGAAAACAATAGATCTATCAAGAAGATCAGCAGAACATCTAGGTTTTATTCATGAAGGGATTGCTGAAGTAATTATAGAATATAGTCCCGAGTTAACAGAAGAAGTTATGCATAATCCTAATTACCATCTAGTCTATAATATGGACGAGCATTTTGTTGGTTAAAAATTATAATAACATGATGACTTTTCATAAAAAATGGGAGCAAGAAAAACTGAAAATAGCTTTACAACCAAGCTATTTTAAAGATAATTTTTATATTAATGAATGCAACGCTGAAGCATTTCACTTTGTAAGTCGAGTACCTCCAGCAAAATTACATAATAAAAGGCTCTTGCTTATCGGTGAGACTTATACTGGTAAAACCCATCTTGCTCATGTGTGGCAAGAATTTAATAGCGCATCTTTTATCAATTGTGGTCTCGTTAGCAAAGACATCACAATTTTGCCAGAATTAAATAGTACTAAAATTAAAGCGTTGTCGCAGTTGGCACCTAATATAGAAAATTCTGCAGCAGTTATTTGTGATGATATTGAAAAGTGGGATCAAGAAATGTTGTTTCACTGCATCAATATTGCAAATGAAAATGATAAACCATTATTGATGACTGCTAAAAAATTACCTGATTCAGTGCTGCCTGATCTAGAATCAAGATTGCGTTCTAGTCATATTATAGCAATATATCAGCCTAATGACGAACTACTACGTGTTATTGTTAACAAACTATTATCAGATTTGCAACTTAGGGTTGAACCTAGCGTCATTGCTAAGATTTTGAATCAAGTAAAAAAGTATGGCTGGGCAAATATTCATCAATTTATTGCAGTGGCAGCAAAAATAGCCTGATCTCAGCTTATTTTCATAACGAAACTTTTGACCAAAATTGGTTGCTGAACTGTCTTGTCCCGTTTTTCTAGTCCAGAATTCATCTTCTTATTTTAATTCTTTTGAATGTTACAGTTTTTTCCATATTGCAATAGTTGGATAGTTCAAAATTTAGTTCTGGCATAGCATAATCTTATAACGATAGTATGTTCTTGAGATTGGTTCGAAAATTTTAAATTGATTTAGCATTGTTATTTACCTCAGCGTTCTTGATGATTTGTATCAAATTTTGTGATGCAGCAAATGGATCTTTGATGCTGTGAAATGCGCCAATAGCAGCAATGCCATCCGCACCGTTAGCAATGACAGAGGCTGCATTGGTTTGATCTATCCCGCCGATTGCAACAATTGGATGGGATGCAATTAGAGAAGCTTGCTTTAAATTGTCTAGCCCCCAAATCGTTTGGACATCATTTTTATTATTGGTAGGAAAAATTGTGCCAACTCCGATATAATCGACAGGTTGGTTGTTAGAATTTTGTACTTGTTCGATTGTATTAACGCTTAGACCGATAATTTTGTTTGGACCAAGAATTGCTCTTGCCTTGGTGATTGAGGTATCGGACTGTCCTAGATGGACTCCATTTGCATTTAGCTTGGCGGATAATTCGATATTATCATTAACTATTAGGGGTATCTGATATATATCCAGAAGATTTTTCAGTTTAAAGCTGAAATGTTCCAATTCTTTTGGGGTGAGTGTTTTTTCTCTAAGTTGTACTGATGTAATCCCTCCTTTGGCACATTTTGCAATAAAGTTGAGATATCGTTCTAGGGGTTGTGTGCCTTTGTTTGTAACTAGGATTAAGCTATAAAAGTTCTTGGTAATTGCGGTCATATTTTTTGAAAAATTTTGTCAATATATTTAATTTTATTAATATAATTTCGTTATTTTATGATTATAATAATAAATGATGATCAAAAACAACAATTTGTCATTTGTTTGTCGACTGAAGTCCTGGTAAATTCCCGGTAATTTCTTATATTGGTTAGGAGTTTTTAAATCTATATTGCTGAAAACTAAGGGAATAAAATGCAAATTGACGGTATTTTGGTCGCTATATCTAAAAATTTATGACTTAAATCCCACTATAACTTTTATAATTTGTTTATACCTAGTTTAGCAACAAATTTCCACTCATCTCTAACATTTCCAGTAATTTTTTGGTAATTGCGACGGTTCTTGTCATCTGGGTTGTTGAAGTGGCGAGTAGTTTTTGTATCTCAATTAAATATAGATCGTTGACTCCGTTTAGCTGGTTGTCATATAGGCTTTGGAGATTTTCTATTGTATATCGCTTTAAGCTAATTGCGTCTTTGACAATAAGAGCTGCATTCCCAATTTGTGACTTGAGTTCGTTAATTTTATCAAAAGCAGTTTCGGCTAGGGTTGCAGCTTTATCTATTTGTTCTCTATTGACTTCATCACTTTTTTCATCGACAGACTGGATCAGGTAGTGAAGCGAGCCAATTAGTTGAGCAATGCCTTGGTTATCAGCTGTAACGCCGAAGGTAGTTTTATGACCGTTGATGCATATGCTTTCTGCTACTTGGTCGCCATGGTAATATGCTGTTGTGATAGTTTGATTTGCAGAATCGGTTGCAGAAATATTTGAAGCTGTCAGATTTGGTGCTGGGGGAACGTTTTTGCTCCCGGCATAGAGATATTTGCCATCAAACTTAGTATTGAGTAGTAATTCCATTCTGCTGAGATAGCCTTTAGCTTGTTCTCTGATATTGAGCATGTCAGTTTTGCCATATATACCGATAGCGACGACAGTAAAATCGCGAACCTCAGAAGCAAGATTACTAAGATTAATAATAGAATTGTTATATTGTTCTATGTAAGGCTCGTAACTCTTTAGGGTTTG
>CALKVD010000044.1 GCA_937996615.1 uncultured Rickettsiales bacterium
ATCTCCTACAACTACTGGAATATAGTGATGAATAATATTTTGTTGATAATCATTAGGTCCAAAATTAGCAGTAATAAATTGATGTGTAACTTTTTGTTCTGGATGCTCATTTTCAACTAAATATAAGTTGTCGACTCCTGGTAAATCAACAATGCTTAACCCATTTCTAGCTTTTGATTCAGCAATTGTAGTTGTAACTCCATGCCAATTACCAACATGTCTATGTGACGACGTCAGAAGATTAAAAATTGTTGTTTTACCTACATTTTGCTGCCCTATCAATACTGCTTTAAAAGCCATATTGCACCTAATTTGATTTGATTAATTTTTATGTATAAACCATAGAGCTGTAACATTTACAACATCGAGATCTACACTAAAATATATTTATTATATTAATAAGACTATTGTTGCCTATTAACCACAAACTGAATTATATCACCTCAGCAATGCAAGTGGGAGTACCACAGCACTACAATTTTTTGTTTTATCATTTAATAGCTACAATATAATCACTATAAAATCAAGTGGTAATGCAATAATATTTCTGAAACTATAACTCACTTAGATGATTATTTTTCTACTGACTTGAGATTGCCCCTTTTGTTAGAAGGCTCAACCATATTTGCTGCAGCAACGCTCATTGCAGTAGCAACAGAAGAAGAGGTGCTTGGATTAGCAACTGCTATACTTTTTGCTAATGCAATTGCTTCATCTAAATCTTTTTGGGAACATAAACCCAAAACAACTGGGTCACGTGAACGCAACTCTTGGTAGTTCCAGTATGTCTTGTTTCTGATTGCATCCACCGTATTCAATGTACTGCCTAACAACCTAGCAATAGATTTATTAGTCATCTCAGGACACACTTTAATTATCCATAGGATTGAATTTGGTTTGTCTTTGCGTTTGGCAATGTGGGTATATTTTCCCTTTTTCTTTCGTTTCTTATCTTCTTCTATTAACATTTTTTCAAATTCTTCCGCTAAATGTAATACAGCTTCTGTATTTGCTTCACAACGCTTGATTTCTTCAACAGTAAGCTGGCCTATGGCAACAGGGCTAGTTCCCATTATTCCTTTGGCAACATTTCCATCAGCAATACCTTCGATTTCTAAAATATGTAAGCCACAGAAATCAGCAATCTGTTTGAAGGTGAGGCTGGTATGCTCCACCAACCAAACAGCTGTAGCTTTTTGCATAATAGGTTGGGTCATTTTTTACTTTATATTTGTTATATTGTACTTGTATAAAAGGCTATAATGACCCAAGATATCATTTTTGTCAATCTAATCACTCTAACTTACCAATTAAGGGCTTTGATTAGAGATTGAAATATGAGTTCTGAGACCCGTTATTATACCGCTGACCATTTTGTATCAGTTTCTTATTTTCCCCTATTGCTGCATCATATTGATCTAAAGTGTTTGAAGACTTGATTAATATCCCGATTCCACCTAGGATGCAAGCAAAGGAAAACATAGCGACACCAGTCACCAGTGGAGCAGGAAATAAACCAGCAGCAACCAATCCAACGGCTCCTATTGTGAATAAACCCAAACCCAAAGCAACATCAACCATAGTTCTTGTTTTATCTCTATGAAGACTTATGATCTTTTGTTGCGCTTCTTTTATTTGTTGTTCTTTGAGTTCTATACTTTTTTGCAGTGTTCTTGAATCCGCAAGAATAATTTTAGAATTATACTCATCTAATTCTACTGCAACACTAGACTTTGTATCTAGTATATTCGAAGCCACAACGAGATGATTTTTCGCTATATTGTTTGCTTCAGCTTTAAGTTGCAGTTCTTGTTTTGGTTCTTTTTCTGTGACGTTTGTTGAATGGACACTTTTTTCGTCTCCTGATCTAACCTCAAATTGAGATTGGTTGATGAACTCTGATATAGAATGTTCATGCGAGGAACTATTATGGAGAGAGATATTATCGTTGTTTCCTGATTTAACCTCAGATCGATGCAGCAAAGAATCAAAAGGCTGAATACTTTGCTCTGAAATCTGATTTCTTTGTGATGATGTATAAGATAAATCAATCGAAGAATCGCTCAAAGGCAGAATACTTGGCTTTAAATTCTGATTATTATTTTCTAAAAGCTTATCTTTGACTTTAGTGTTTTGATCTTTGTTACTCAGTATATCGCTAAGCTCTACTTTTTTCGTAGAATTATTTTTAGGTTTTTTTGGCTTATTACTCTGACTTTTGTTTTGATTTTGAATCTTTGATTTTTTTAATTTTTCTATTTCTTGCATCAATTTTTTGATTTCTTTTTCTGGCATCGCTTTTGCTACTAATTTGATAAGTGTATCATATGTCTTGGATTGAGATTTGCTTTTTGGGGGCAAAGAATTATTACTTTGTTTTTTATTAATAAACTGTTGTAAGTTTTGTAACTCTTTTTTTCCTAGACTAGAATAAGTTTCTAAGATAGAAATTAAAATTTTTTTGTCATCTCCACTTTTTGCAATTTTTTCTAAATCACCCACCAATTTATTTTGGGTATCTGATAATTGATTTTCAAAATTGGTTTTTGGACTATTCTGACTTTTAAAATTGTTTTTTGCTTTATTGTTTTTATTTTTCATAATTTTTATATTTGTAATACTTAGTTGAAATTATGATATGATATTAACACAAAAAAATATATATTGCAATATAGTATTACAGCAATATGATATTATTTTATATCAAATTGCAATCTAGGACTTATGGTAATATAATTACTTCTACTCAGAGTATAGAAACGTTTAATACAATAACTAAAAATCTAATTAAAACTAAATAGCAATAATAATTCATGACCCGTTCTTTCCTGGGGTGCCTGGTGTTATTGCGTAATATCACAGTACAGCAATATAATACTATTACCAATCCAATATACGAAACGACTAACCAAAAATCACACCAAGAAGCAACAGGGATTAAAATAGCAAG
>CALKVD010000045.1 GCA_937996615.1 uncultured Rickettsiales bacterium
CGAGATATGCCTAAGTGACTGGAGTTCAGACGTGTGCTCTTCCGATCTAAGTTGAATTTGGGTTAATGGCAGCAACTTATATAGTGAATTTTAGTCAAAATATCCAATCTATCTGTAATGGTGCAATTAAAATTATAGATTCTGAAAATCCAAAACAAACATTAAGAGAATTATTAGCAGATCACAATTTTGGAGGTAATCCATTTGAATTTACCTATAGTAATCCTGAATTATATCCAGGTCTGGAACTTTTTACCAAATCAATGGTTGAATTGGCTGAGAAATATAGTGGAAAGAAGCGTAATTCTGATTTTGGGCTGATAGCTTTAAATCGTTTTAGTTTAATTGAAAAGCCAGAAATCGCTGAACAAATTTTAGATGAAATGGTTGAGGTATTTAAAAATAATATCGAAAAACAACAATTTAAATCTGTATCAGAAAAATTCGCAGAAATAGAAACAAAATTACAATATAGCGTTGATATTATTGCCGCAAACAACAAAAATAGGTTGAAAAAACAAAAAATCCAACGATTGCCGCTGCCCGATCAATTCAGAATTGCAGAAAAGGGCAAAAGAGAATTGTCAGCTGATAAAAAGCAAAATAACAAACCAGCTACACCAGCAAATTTTAAAATGAAAAGAATTGGATTTCCTAGTGCTCTAACTACATTAGGAATCGCTGCAGTAGCTTTTGGTATGGGTTTTATACTTACGGGCTCGATGATCTATACTGCTATCGCTGCTGCTTCTAGCTATCTTGCAATCAAAAAATATCAAGAGCAAAAAATTAAAGATGATCAAAACGAATTAGGGTCAAAAAAAGTATAATTGACCAAGCGAAAAAGTTAAACTCGAAAATAAAAATAATTATTTATTTTTATTCTCGAGGTACTTCCTGAAATCATTTTGCTTGTATATGGTTTAGATCATTAATCAGCTTTTTAAAGGTCGATTAATATTGCTAAAAAGTTAAAAAAACTGTTAATATATTGTAACTTGCGCAACTTGGCTCAAGTCTGTAAGACGCTTAGGCATCTGACAATATTCGTCAAAACTAAATAAAAATTTTAACTTGATAATAAACTATCAAAACAACAAAATATTTTTTCTTAAGAAATTATGCAAAATGATCAGTTCAATAATAATGCACTATTGCAACAACCAAAAGAAAATAATACCAAAGAAGATATTAATCTATTAAATCAGGGAGATAAAGAGCCTCTCCAAATTCATAGCGATGCTTCTGATTGGTGTCTTCATAAAGATCATGAAGACAGTGGATATCAAGAATTATTAAATATTAAAAAAATAGTTTCTGAGGAGGAATTGGGAAACTGTCTTTCCCAAGCAAGTGAAGACTATCATCCTAGTGTTAATGAATTTATCGATCAACAAACCCAGAAAGAAGTGGTCAATTCAGCAGAAAAGTGCCAAGAAAAGACGAAAAAGATAGAAAAAAATTCTGATTCCAATCATAAAGATTCAATCTTAAATCTAGAAACTACACCAGAACATTCTAAAAAAGTAATAAATCCTTATATACAATATAATAATGAATCAATCACTGTCGAAGATTGTAAAATAGATGATATTTCACAAAATAATACTTTGCAGATAGTAGAGAAAAAATTTTCAGCTATATCGATTAAAAAAAGTTTACTCAATAAAACCTCAGTATATCAATCGAATCCCTTAAAACAACAGTCACCTAATATATTTTTAAAATCATCCCCTACTCCTTACACTAATTCCAATAGAAATCGTCAATATAGTGTTAATTTATTGGCGCAACAATCATCAAGAAAAAATTATCTGGATTATGATCATCTTTTGAGTTTCAAAGATTTTGATACTAAGCAAGATTATGATTCCCTATTACCATATAATAACTTTGGATTAAAGAATAATCAAAAGTCCAATCAAAATATTAATATCAATGTTTTCTATATGGCTCTATCTGATAATAATTTAGATAATCAAGTGACTACAAATGATTTTAAAAAAGATTTGTATTCAGGCAATATATCAGAAAATTATCAAGAGAAAGATTGTGATGAAAATTCAAGTATGCACAAAATATTTGGATCTGGGTCGATAAAAATTGAGCCAGAAATAAAAAATGCACGAGAAGACCTGTTGCTAAAACAAAAACAGGCTAAATTATATCAAAAAAAAC
>CALKVD010000046.1 GCA_937996615.1 uncultured Rickettsiales bacterium
CAATGCAATTACTAGATCAAAATCGAATATATTAAAAACAAGAGAAATAATTTAATATTATTAGTTATCAACCTAAATCTTATACACCTAGACTTAAGAATTTTCCTAGACTTACATTATAAGATAAAATTATAGAATAAAAGAAAAGTTTTAGAAATTAGGCAAAATCTAAATCATTACTTTTGGGCATTCTCCAAAGTTTCTGCTATTTTAAAAATCGTTAATTCATCATATAAACGACCAATAACCTGTAACCCCAACGGCAATCGATGTTTGCTATCAGCTCCGCAAGGCACAGAAATAGCTGGCAAACCTGCTAATGACGCTGGAATAGCGAATAAATCGTTTAGATACATCGTTATCGGATTATCCTGTTTTTCATTTAATCCAAAAGCTGGGGTTGGAGTTACTGGCGTTAGAATTGCATCAACTTTGGTAAAAGCAGAATCAAAATCATTTTTGATTAACCTTCTAATACGCTGAGCATGACCAAAAAATTCGTCATAAGCCCCAGCAGAAAGAACATATGTTCCAATCATAATTCTGCGTTGAACTTCTTCACCAAATAAATCTCCTCTAGTTTTAGTCACCATTTCGCTGAAGGTTTCAGAACCAGAGCTAATTCTTGTACCAAAGCGGACACCGTCATAGCGAGCCAGGTTTGAAGAAGCTTCAGCTGGTGCGATTATATAATAGGTTGAAAGACCTGACATTGTATGCGGCAAACTGATTTCAATTATTTCTGCACCAGCTTCACGTAACCATTCTTTACTCTGATCCCATATTCTAATGATATCTGGATCAAGGTCTGGTACCATATATTCTTTTGGGATACCAATGCGGAGACCTTTGATCCCATATCCAAAAGCATCCATAAAATTTGGAGCTGGAAGATTGACCGAGGTACTATCTTTTGTATCATATCCAACTATAGATTGCAGGACCATCGCCGAATCCTTGACTGAACGAGCAAAAACCCCAGCCTGATCAAGGGAACTGCTGAACGCAACCATACCATAGCGAGAACAGCGGCCATAGCTAGGTTTGATTCCGACCAAACCACAGAAAGCAGCAGGTTGCCTAATTGATCCCCCAGTATCAGAGCCTAGAGATGCTGGAGCAAGATGAGCAGCAACAGCAGCAGCCGAACCACCCGAAGATCCCCCTGGGACTAGCTGAACCTCTGGTTGATCTTGACGTCGCAATGGGTTTAGCGTTGGACCAAAGCAACTTGTGGTTGTGGAAGAACCCATTGCAAATTCATCCATATTAGTTTTACCTAAACATATACCGCCGTTGGTAAACAAATTATGAGTTACAGTTGATTCATATTCAGGAACAAAATTTTCTAAGATTCGCGAACAAGCCGTGGTTCTAATACCCTTGGTGCAAAAGAGATCTTTCACCGCAATCGGAATACCTTCCAAAATCCTATGGGTATTTTCGCGCAAACGTCTGTCAGATTCAGCAGCTTGCTTCAAGGCAAGTTCTTCTGTGACTAAAATAAAGGAATTTGTTTGCTGATTATTTTGCCTGATGAGATCCAGATATTCCTTAACCAGCTCGGTTGCAGTGATCGCACCTTTAAGCAGAAGTTTACTTGTTTCTGCAACTCCTAGTTTAGTCAATTCATGCATTTAGTATTGCTATTTTAGTTAGATATAAAACATATCAATAGGAGATTTTGGTTACTTTTGCAAGCATAAAACTATTTATAAAATAGTTGATTATAACCTAGCAAACTAGAATACAAAATTATTATGGTAAATCAAAATTGATTTAAAAATATTCTTTAGTTGCAATATTATATATTACTAATATTCAAATATTAACATTAACTTCTTCTTTTTTAGACATAAGTTTCAATTTTTTGTAAATTATGTGTCATAAAATATGTTGTTATTTGTCCACATCTCACCAAATATCAAACAAAATTATATTTTTGGTCTTGTTAAGTCACGGCGGAGCATTATATACTCCCCGGTATAGTTTTTTAATTCAACTTATTTAATAAAAACATAAATATGGTAAAATTTTCTAAAATAATAGCGCTTGCTTCAATAGGTCTACTAGGAGCAGCAGCTGCTAACGCAGCTGAGCCAGGAGCTTTCTATGTAAAAGGTGATGTGCAATATCTCCACTTAAGCTCTCCAAAAATGAGCATTGTTGGTAAAGACCCTAAAGCCTTGACTGCAACTATAAAATCTAGCAACATGTCTGGAATGGGTGGAAACCTAGGATTTGGTTACAATCTTTGTGATGACATGCGTAGTGACGTTACAATCGGCCTACAAAAAGGAAAACTAAAACACCAAGGCTACGTTATATCTTCTAAAAACGTCAACTTAATGGTTAACGGTTATTACGATTTCAACAACAGCACAAAATTCACTCCGTTTGTTTTTGCTGGAATTGGCTTATCTCGTGCTTCAAGCAATGTGAAATTTGATTCTTCTCAAGCACCAGCTCAGCAAGGTGTTGTTTCTCCAATTAAATCAAAAACCAAAAATAAATTTGCTTACAAAGTTGGGGCAGGTTTTGCTGTTGAACTAATGCCTTCAGCATATCTTGACGTAGCTTATGGTTTCGAAAACAAAAAGAATCCAAACTTCAAACCAGTTCAAGATTCAAACAAGGATGATGTTAATACAAGTGTAACTACCTCATACCGCCACACAGTGAGCGCTGGTGTTCGTATATCATTCTAGTATCAATCATAAAAACAGATTTTATAAAAAAAATCTGTTTAGATACTTCCCAGAGTGTGTGAAGATGCTTTATTATATAAGCGTCCTCACACACTTTTTTTATTTCTATGATATATATCAGTCTAGGATCCAACCTCGGCAATCGCCTTCAAAATTTGCAAAATGCAATCGAGCTACTCAAGCACCAAACTTCATTACAAAATATCAAATGCTCTATCGTTTTTGAAACAGCAGCTCTTTTACCACTGGAACATGATCAAAGCTGGAATCTTCCATATCTAAACATGGTTATAAGTTGCAATACCGATCTGAACCCCTTGGAATTACTAGCAGAACTAAAACTAATCGAACAAAAACTAGGTCGTTCTTCGCCCTACTCCAAATGGGCACCCAGAATCATTGATCTAGATATAATATGGTGGGACGGAGTTTGTTTTGCGAATAATAAACTGACAATACCACATCCAGAACTACAAAACAGAAAATTCTTACTGGATTTGCTACAAACTCTAGGGTTAAATATAATAAACAATAAAGATCATATAAAGAATATGAATACCACCGATAGCGATTTTCCCAAAACGTTTTTAGATACTTTTGTTGCAAACCCTAAGATAATGGGGATATTAAACATTACCGATGATTCCTTTTCCGACGGTGGCCTATATTCCACGGTCGATGCTGCAATCAAAAGAGCAACAGAAATTATCGCAGATGGGGCTAGTATCATCGACATAGGAGCCCAATCAACAAGACCAGGAGCCAAAATGATTTCAGCAGATGAAGAATACAATAAGCTAAATATAGTTTTGGCAGAGTTAGAGAAATTAACTCAAGACCGAAATATCAAAATCAGCATAGATACATTCCATGATGAAGTCGTCTTAAAATTAATTGACAAATATAGCATAGCTTTGATGAATAACGTTAAGGGATGGTATAGTGATAATGCAATGCGCGCTCTTGCAATCAATGGTTGTGGAATTGTCATGATGCACTCCCTCTCTATTCCACCAAAACCTGATTTAGTTATTCCAAATAATTTAATCCCCATCGATATAATTTTAGCATGGGGGAAAAAAGCAATGACCCATGCATTGGATCTAGGTTTTAAAAACGAAAATATTGTCCTAGATCCAGGAATTGGATTTGGCAAAACCGCAAATCAAAATATTGAGATAATACATGAAATAGGCAAAATGCAAAAACTTGGAGCTAAAGTCTTGCTGGGCCATTCAAGAAAATCGTTCATAAATAAATTCAGCAACGCCCCAATTAACGAGAGAGATGTTGAAACGATTGCGATATCTTGCTTAGTAAAAGATAAAGTAGATTTTCTACGGGTTCATGATGTTAACGGACATATGCGCGCATTGGTCGCACAACAAGTGATCTCGCGATCCTAAAAGTAAAAATAAATTTTTCATAAATATTTAAATATCATATTGATATATGACAAAACCGGATATATGTTGTTTACGGTAGTAAAAATTATCAGAACTATTTGGGGATTATGTTTTATAACTTAAGCAAAATTAGAGATATTATTTTTAAATTTTTCCAGCAATCATTTAGATTTTTGAATTTGAATCAATTTTTACAACACAGTAAAAAAATTTGGACTATTGTTTTCTGGATGATCTTGCTTCATGTTACTTTCGCCGAAGGGTTTGGTTCGTATCACACTAATGATGATAATCAGCTGATTAAAACTGATGAAAATGGAGAAAACGCTAGAATTGATAGCCGCATAGATCAATTAAAAAGCAGTATCTGGTCACTAGAAAATAAGCTAGCAGCAACCGAAAACAAATTCGCAATAGGGGACGATGGCTACTATTTCAACGATAATTACGACAACGTTTATTTCAGCGGATACGGCTACAATAACAATCACAACTATAGCGGGTATAATAGCTATTCTAATGACAACTCCGAAATGTATGGAATGCTGGAAAAGCTCCAACAGCAAGTAAAAGAATTACAAAATATGATTGATCAAATTGATGCCAATTTTAGCAACTTTGATTTCAGAATCTCTCAGTTAGAAAAACAGCAATATTCTGGTTACCAACCTCAGATCCGTCAAGGGAGCTGGTCATCATCCAAAATTCCACTGATCGCAGGAAAAAGCAATTCCTCACCAAACGTAATAACGCTAGCTCCCAAAGCGAACAATGATAATAGAATTGCTAGTGATCAAGAAAAATTAATGAAAAAAGCAGAAATTGAACGCGAAAATATTAACCGGATATTAAATAGCATTGATGAACAATTAACATCGTCAATGCGAAGTGAAAAAAAAATCACCCCAACAAATCCTGAAAACAGGCAATTTGATGAATCCGAAGAATATCGCAAAGCTTTTCTGCTTCTTAGAAACACCTATAAAGGAAATAAAAATTTTACCAACACTCGTTATGCATTTAGCAAATTTATTCAGAACTATCCTCAAAGCATAATGTTAGGCAATGCATACTATTGGATGGCAGAAACCTATATGTACGACCAAAAATATAACTATGCAGCAATACAATATCTCAAAGGATATCAAGCACCAGCAAATGAACGAACTCTTGATAACTTAATGGGATTATCGAACGCACTGTTTAAACTCGGGAAATATCAACAGGTCTGTGCAGTAATTATCCAAATCGGCAAGGAAAAAGATCAACCCACAATCTCAATGCAAAGAGAAATAGAAACACTTGTAACTAAAGCTGGATGTGGCTCTTAAGCAATAAAAAGATAAAAATACAAATAAAATAGCAAAAAAATTTAATCATATAACCAAAAACTCAAGATTTACCTATTTTTTTATCTAATATTTAAATATTTAAGCGATTATCCTTTAGCTTTAGCAATTTATTATATTAGATAAAGCTCAAAATCCGATCAGGACCGGCACAAAGAGAAAAATATAAAAGCCCTAGCTAGACTTTGATTTATATTAATTTTATATTAATAATAAAAAAATCTTCTTGACTTTAACCTGTTTATCTATGAATCTCATAATGCTCGTTTAAGTTGTAAAAACCAACAAGCATAGTTAAAACATCAAAATAATTTGAGGTAAAAAATGCACAATAACCAAGATCCCCAAACCAAACAAGGACAAGATCATGATCAAAACGAAATAAACAAAAAACACTTTGAGACAGCACCCGTATCCCAAAATACAAATAATGAGGAGAAAAATAATCCTAATCATCTCCAAGTACCAGATCAAATGCAAATAAGCAATCCGCAATTTAATCAACGTCAGAACATGTCTTTTTTCAATAGCACTGTATCAAGTTTCCGCTATCCAGTCGAAACCCCAGAAGAGCATGCGGCACGTATTTTAAAAAGACAGCATAAAATCCACGTTGGACTGGCCGCAATTGGAGGAGCAGTTGTTTCAGGAAGTATAGTATATTCTTTAATGCTACGGGCATATGACCCAGCACAAGCTCAAGCAACAGCTAATAATATAAGTGATACTTTTTATGCAATGCTTAAGAGTGCTTGGAACTTTGTTGTCAATCTATCATTTCTTGCGGGTATTTTTGTCGGGGTTGGGATTGAAAAAAGCAATATTGTAGGCCGAGCGAAAAGATTTGTAACAGGTAGCAAACCTTACACTGTTCAAGTAGAAGAAGCAAAAAGCCAAGCACAAGAAGAAAAAAAATTAGGCTGAATAAAGTACAAAATGAAACTAGTATTCAAACTAATTATATAGAGATTAAAATTTAGCTGTTTTTGTCTTCGATTATATTGCAAGATCGATTAGTTACTAGTTGCAAATTTTAAAATAAAGATAGCTAAGGTTTGATAAAAAGATCTGGCTTTAGCTATCTAAATTGATATAATCTTTAATCAATATTCATTGACATAATTGATTATTCAATATATTATTAACACTCAATTTATTCCATATAAAAATATCTATAGGTTGCGAGCTTCTATCAGAAATACTACTTTACAGAAAGCTTTAAAAAACGATGTAAGTTGTCGGATCACAAGATTTATTAACAGTCTTAGCAAAGAACACTTTAGCCTTCTTGATAGCGGAGCAATGAGCATCAAATGTACCCAGCTTATTCTAAAAACACCATCTTCACAATTAATATATAGAACCCTATCTAAAAGATTCCTAGCTTCCGTTTCTCTGGAACTTGACCAAAAACTGACGCCAATTTTGGAATTGGGGCATAAAATATCGATTGAATATTTAAGAATATATTTAAAATTAATTTTGATCCCAGGCATTAAAAATAATAAGCTAAGCGTCAGCTCTTTACGCAATGAACATATGCTATGTTTTAAGTTAAATCCAAGTATACTGCAACGAATTCAAACTCCGGAAGATCTAGACAAAATCAAGTGTCGTCAAATCATTCTAAAACATTTTGTTCTTAATTCTCTTGCTCCCGGTATTGGAATTTTTTATACGTTAGTGGGGATTACAAGTTCTGACAAATGCAAATGTAATGCCCACATTATATCCGAGCTAACTTGCACTCTCCCCAATATACATAATAATGGCAGATTCTTTTTGGGACTATTAACAGTATCAAGACTAGCATTAGCCCTATGCGTAGAAATAGGATTGATTGAATTAAAAAGTACCGCAGCCTTAACACCCTATCTGATGCTTAGTATGCTAATAATCGAATTTAGCTATAACACCATTGAACTATTATATAATCTAAAAAATAAAGATGATTCCTTATGGTCGGATCAAAAATTTATCGAACAAGAAAAAAAAATACGCTCTGTTTTGATTGACGCCATTTCGCCATAGGCAAAGTTTTTAATTAAATAGTTTATAAAAATTTATAAACTCATATCATCAAGTAAAATTTTGTGTTAACTTTTGCAAGCAACTATTTTTGCCACAAATGAAGCCCAAAATACTGATTGTTTATTTTTAAATATTAAATGCCTGAAATCCGTCTTAAAGCTAATCAACTTTTTTCCACCTCACTGTTTAGACGGTTTTTATTAATTATCATTATTCCGATTTGCATTCTACAAAGTATAACAGTATTCATGTTCTATCATCGCCACTGGTCTAGAGTGACTGACACAATGGTTGCAAACTTAGCAAGAGAACTAAACCTGATTATTGAATTTGATCAAAAATATGGTGAAAAAATTGCAACTACAGCAGGTAATGAACTTGGTTTTCATTTTCACCGTTCAGCTAATAACACTGGTGAAGTGTCAAAATTATGGCAACTTATGGATACTAACGGTGATATATATGAAACACTAAAAAAAGAGCTGAAAACTGAGATTGTTGCTATATATCTCTCTAATGATCAAAGAATGGTCAAATGTATTTTGCAAAAGCCACAGAATCAACATTTTTTGGTTGCAAGCTTTAGCACAAGGCGGATAGAAAGCAATACAACATATATATTTGTTCTTTGGGTGATAGGAACAGCTTTGATCATGTTGATTGTCGCTACCATTTTCGTTAAAAATCAAGTAAAATCAATTCTTTCTCTGACTGACGTTGCACAAAAACTCAGCAGAGGAGAAATCATCAACCAATTCCAGCCATCGGGATCAAAAGAAATCAGAGCTGCAGGAATAGCTTTTTTAAGAATGAAAAATAAATTAGAACGAAATGTTAAAAACAAATTGGAATTTTTAGCCCATATATCTCACGATATGAGAACTCCAATCACCAGGATCAAGCTTTTACTTGAGATGATCAATTTATCTAATTTTGAAACCAGCAAAAAGCGTCTCGAAGATAATATCAAAGAAATAGAAAAAATGCTAAACAACTATTTGCATTTTTTCAAAGATGAAGGTAACGAGATGATAGTCGAGATCGATATTATTTCGTTTATGCAAAAATTATTATTTGACTTTAACGATCATCGAATACATTTTGACTTTGAAATTGATATCAACAATCAAAGCAAAAAGTGGCTAAACAATCAGTCGTTAAAACAAAAAAAATCAACTAATTCAATTTCAATTAGAGCCAGATCCCAAGCGTTACGTCGAGCTATTAGTAATATTATTGATAACGCCAAGAAATTTGCTAATGAAAATATCAAAGTAAGTATCATAATGCTAGATACTATACTACGGATTCAAATTGAGGATGATGGCCCTGGAATGACGCAAAAACAACTAGAATCACTGAATAAAAACGACTATATTTCTGATTTAAACCCTAATAAACAAGGATCAAGACAATTGGATAGAGAAAAACAAGGTTTTGGTTTAGGTTTGCCCATTTCCCGCAATATAATTCTGGGACATGGTGGAGAGATCAGTTTTCAAAATGAAAAAAATACAAGTGGATTATGTGTTATCATTGACCTACCTTTACCCACAACTAGCGTTTAGCTTTAAGCATTTTTTTGCGCAACACATCGCGCTTTAATCTTGAAAGATGATCAATAAAAACAATACCATTAGAATGGTCTATTTCGTGCTGCACACACACCGAAAGTAGATTATGTCCAAATTCTTCTTCCCTTTCCTGACCCCAATAGTCTAAATATTTAACTTTAACCACACTAGGTCTTTCCACTTCAGAATCAATCCCTGGCAGTGACAAACACCCTTCACAATATTTTTGTTTTTCTTTTGAGGCCCAGGTTATTTCAGCATTAATCATAAATAGTGGTTGATTACCATGAAGCGGGATATGCATATCGCAACTGCTATCATCACATTTATGCCGGTGGGTTGTGGCTTGGTCAACGTCAATCACTATTACTTTACGCATAACCCCAACCTGAACCGCTGTTAGTCCTATACCATGGTAGTGGTACATGCTATATAGCATGTCTTCCATCAGCTTTTGGATTTCTGGGGTGACAATCTCTACGGACGCTGAAACTTGATGAAGCCTTGGATCCGGCTCGACAACCAAAGGTAGAATTTTGGCGGTATAATCAATTCTTTTTAATTTTTCCATTGCTTCTAGGTATTTAGAATATTTTACTTAATTTATATTTAAAATTATTTTTAATTCTGAGCTGTAATTATACCCTATTAGCAACACTTTTACCATAATTTTATTTTTAAATATTTTATTTCTAAGTACTTCCAGTATAAAATATATTGTGTATATATACATATACTTTTTGCATTTTTCTCAGTTTGTATTAGAGTATTAAACAATAGCAAAATATAATTTATAAAATAAAATTACCTTGAATACAGAATTTAATAAAAAAAATCTTGTTGCTAACGCCACTGTTGAAACAGAAATGCAAAAGTCCTATCTTGACTATGCAATGAGCGTTATTGTTAGTAGGGCCCTACCGGACTGTAGAGATGGACTCAAGCCGGTCCATCGCAGAATCGTTTATGCGATGGGTGACACTGGCAATAACTACGACAAACCATATCGCAAATCTGCTAGAGTTGTCGGTGAAGTTATGGGTAAATATCACCCCCATGGTGATTCAGCGATATATTCCTCGCTTGCTCGGATGACACAACCATTTTCGCTTAAAGTTCCGTTACTAGATGGCCAGGGTAATTTCGGTTCTGTTGATGGCGATGAACCTGCCCAAATGCGTTATACCGAAGTTAGGCTAGCAAAGGTTTCTAACCATGGACTATTAGCTGATATCGAAAAGGATACGGTAGACTTTAACGATAACTATGACAGCTCAGAAAAAGAACCTTCAGTACTACCAGCAAGGTTTCCGAATCTACTCGTCAATGGCGCCAACGGAATTGCAGTTGGAATGGCAACGAATATCCCAACATTTAATCTAGGAGAAGTGATAGACGCCTGTTGTGCATATTTGGACAATGAACAAATCACAATGCAGGAAATACTAGAATATTTGCCAGGACCAGACTTTCCAACTGGTGGGGAAATCTTAGGCCACGAACGAATCAAAAATGCTATGATGACCGGTCATGGCGGCATCATAATGCGCGGCAGCGTTAAACTTGATGCAAAAAATCGAGTCATAACAATTACCGATTTACCCTATCAAGTTAATAAATCAGATTTAGTACGCAACATCGAGCTTCTAGGACGCGATAAAATTATTGACGGAATAAGCGAAGTCAGAGATGAAAGTAATAAACTAGGGATAAGTATCATAATTGAGCTGAAAAAAGAAGCTGAAGCTGAAGTTGTCTTGAACCAAATATATAAAAACACTCAGCTTGAAACTTCTTTTGGAATGAATATGTTGGCGTTGCACGAAGGCCAACCAAAAGTGATGAACTGCCTGTTCGTCATTTCCGCTTTTATCAAATTTCGTGAAGAAGTTATTATACGTCGTACCAGCTATTTACTACGCAAAGCTCAAGATAGATCCCATATCTTAGTTGGATTACTGATTGCGATTCAAAATATAGATGAAATAGTTGCGTTAATCAAAAGCTCAAATGACTCGCAAGACGCCAAAACAAAACTATGCTCACTTTGGTGGAATGCAGATTCAGCTTTGAAAATAATGATCCTCATTAACGATAGCCGTAATCTACTACAAGATCAAAAATCACGCCTAACCCCAGAACAAGCTCAGGCAATTCTCGACATGCGCCTCCATCGGCTTACTGGACTAGAAAGTAGCAAAATCGTTAGTGAATTGGAACAATTAGTCAAAGAAATTCAGGAATATATGCAAATTCTTGAGTTGAGAGAAGTTTTGCTCAACGTTATTCGCAAAGAGTTGATCGAGATCAAAGAAAATTTTGCCACACCACGCAGAACAGCAATTGTTCATAGTAAATATGATATAGCAGACGAAGACCTGATCCCACAAGAAGACATGGTAGTGATTGTCACAAGAGGAGGATATATCAAACGAACTCACCTCTCGCAATATCGCGAACAAAAACGCGGCGGCAGAGGCAAAAGCAGCATAACGACTCACGAAGACGACGCAGTTACCGACCTAATGATCGCCACAACTCATCATTACATTTTATTTTTCTCTGATAAAGGTAAAGTTTACAGACTAAAAGTCTACAAACTCCCACTAGGAACTGCGCAAAGCAAAGGACGAGCGATGGTCAATCTATTACCACTAGCTGATGGAGAAAAAATTACCAGCATAATGACTCTTGGCTCCGAAGATTTTGCCATTCATAAAAATGAACAAGGAGAAGTAATCCATGACGAAAAAACAAAATACCTGATCTTTGCCACCTCCAACGGAAGCGCTAGACGCAACTTAATCAGCGATTTTAGTAATATCCCAACCAATGGGAAAATTGCGATTCGTCTCGAGAATGATAAATTAATCGGAGTTGCTCTCTGCAATCAGCGGGATCATATTTTACTAGCAACAAAGCAAGGCAAAGCAATACGATTCCCTGTCAGTGCTATTCGTGTTTTTAGAGGCCGCACATCAAACGGAGTCCGAGCTGTCCGCTTGTCTCGCAATAACGATTCGGTAATATCGCTCTCAATTCTCTGGGGCCGAGAAGTTGCTTCCGAAGTTCGCGATTCCTATCTCAAAATTCCGGTTGAAGAACGAATCAAACTTTCCTATAAGCTAAGAACTGATCAAACTGAAAAAGCTGAACTATTTGTAGCTAAACTTGCACAGAAATTGGAAAATATTGTAATGCAAAGTGTTTTACCTGTAGCAACCGAAAGCAGATTGGCACCTTTAGACATAGCAACTGTAATTGAACTAGCAAAACACGAACAATTTATTCTTACCGTCACTAGCAAAGGCTTTGGTAAAAAAACCTCAGCATATGAATATCGAGTTACAGGACGAGGCGGACAAGGAGTTAGCAACGTTGAGCTTACTAGCCGCAACGGTGAAGTAGTTGCAGCCTTCCCCGTCCAACGCGATGATGCTATTATGGTAGTAACTGATAATGGTACTATGATCAGAATATCAGTCAAAAATATTCGCATAACTGGCAGGGGAGCAATCGGAGTTAAAGTTATTGATGTTCAAGGCAAAGATTCGGTCAGCTCAATCAGCAAAGTTGTTGAAACAGATAAAAATCCTGAAGATGATGATAATGACGATGAAAATTTGGAAACAAAAAATAATAATGCATCAAACTGCAGCTATAATGAAAACGATATTATAATTGAAAACACTGTGGATCCCGATTCACCTGATCTAAACATCAAATCATCAAACGATATAGAAGCTTCTGAATATGATGATTTTAGCAGAGACGATTCAGATCTAGAAAGAAGCAATGAAGATCCTGAAATATAACTATACTAAAATATAAAATCTTCAGACTAAATGATCTTCTAAAAAATAATAAATAACATATTATAAAATTATTATAAACTTAATTTAATTAAAACATAATCATTTTTATGCAACGAATATACTTAATTCTGCTTATACTATTCGCAGCAACTGCATCTAACTCTGCCGCCCTAGTACGCCTAGACGTTAGTCGCGGCAATATTGAACCGATACCTATTGCAATCCAAGATTTTGAAGCTGTCAATCCAAACGCAAAAGAAATCAGTGAATCCATAACCCAAATTGTAACCTATAATCTAGAATTTGCTGGCCTATGTCGCCGAATTGATCCAACCGCCGCTCTCGAAAAAGCAACGTTCGATGTTCAACCAAGATTCAGCAATTGGCGTAAGATTAACGCCACCATCTTACTTGTTGGGAAAGTCGAAGTACTACCAGAACAAAATATCGTTAACGTCAAATTTAGAATATGGGACCCCTATGGCGAACAGCAAGTTGACGCCCTTTCCTATCAGATTAAATACTCGAACTGGCGCCGCCTCGGACATAAAATTTCAGATCGAATATATCAACGTCTAACCGGCGAAGAAGGATATTTTGATTCACGTGTTGTGTTTGTCGCCGAAAGCGGAAATGCACGCAATCGAATTAAACGCCTGGCTATAATGGATCAAGATAGTCAAAATTTTCGCTATCTAACCGACGGCAAACAATTAGTTTTGACCCCAAGATTTGATTCACAAAGCCAACGCATAACCTATATGTCATATCGAAACCGAGAGCCACAAGTCTTCGTTTTAGATTTAAATACTGGACTGTCTCAGTTGATTGGAAAATTTCCAGGAATGTCATTTGCTCCAAGATTCGCTCCAGACGGACAAAACTTAGTTCTATCATTTGCAAAAGGTGGCTCAACTTCTATCTATGAAATCAATATCAGAACGAACGAACGCAAAAAATTAACCAACGATTTTGGAACTATTAGCACCTCCCCTTCCTATTCTCCAGATGGCAGCAAAATAGTCTTCAGCTCTGACCGAGGAGGATCGCAACAGTTATATATAATGAATCGAGATGGCAGCGACGTCAAACGAATTAGCTTTGGCCAAGGAAGCTATGCAACTCCTGTCTGGTCACCTCGCGGAGATTATATTGCCTTCACTAAACCTAATGGTGGTGGAGGAAATTTTTATATAGGAATTATTCAACCCGATGGTAATGGCGAAAGGCTTTTGGCTTCAAGTTGGTTAGCAGAAGGTCCAACCTGGTCTTCGAATGGCCGTGTTATTATGTTCTACAAACAAACGTCCCCCGGAGCCTCAAGCCAGTTATATGCAGTTGACGTCACTGGATATGGTGAAAGAGCTATCTCTACAGTGACAGCAGGATCAGATCCAGCATGGTCACCTCTTCTACGCCATTAAAAATTGATAGTTGCTTATGATAGAATTTGTGATGAAATAGTAAAGCACGACAGCACTATGATAGCTCATTTGCTATGTTTAAGATCAATGGATAACAGCCATTAAAAAACCCACATCGCAACAATATTTAAAAATTCAATTTATTTTAAAAAATCGTAGATATTTACAAAAGCCAGAGAATATTTTAAAACTTTAACTTTCTCATCAATAATGTTTGAATACTTTAAAAAAAATCAAAAACAAAGCCTAGAAAAACAACCCGAGAGACGCTTCACGATGCTAAGATTTTTTTGGCATGCATTTATATGCTGCGCGTTTCTTAGCGTAATAGTCACTACTGTAGGATTTTTATATTTTGCTTCTGACCTACCAAACTATAAACAACTCGCCCAATATGATCCACCAACAACGACCCATGTCTATACCCAAAAAGGATTGCTAGTAGCTGAATATGCAAAAGAAAAACGTATATTTATCAAATACAACGATATACCGCAACTCGTTATAGACGCCTTTTTAGCAGCTGAAGATAAAAACTTTTTTGCTCATCAAGGTTTAGATTTTCTTAGTATATTACGTGCGGGAGTTCAAAGTATAATGAATCTCAAGAATAATAAACGAGCTGTTGGTGCTTCAACCATAACCCAACAGGTGGTCAGAAATTTCTTACTCAACAATGAAAGAGAGCTAACCCGTAAAATACGCGAAGCTATTCTCGCCTATCGGATTAGCAAGGTTTATAGCAAGGAACAAATTCTAGAGCTATACCTAAATCAAATATTTCTGGGGCATAATTCATATGGTATCGTAGCAGCAGCTCGCAACTATTTTGGCAAAGAACTAAATGATTTAACCGCAGCAGAATCTGCTATGCTCGCCGCCCTTCCGAAAGCTCCTTCAACAATTAACCCGTTTACTTATCCAGATAGAGCGAAATCAAGAAGAAATTGGGTTATCAAACGAATGGTAAATGATGGATTTATTAGAGAAGCAATTGGTACAGCAGCAATCCTTGAACCAATTAAATTAAAAAGTATTCAGAAAACAGAATCAGCAGATACGAAAGAGTTTTATCTAGAAGCAGTGCGACAGGAATTAATCAAACTTCTAGGTGAGGAACGTCTCTATTCTAGCGGCTTGACTGTTATTATCAATATGGACGAAGAAATTCAAAAAAAAGCTACCGAAACTTTTATAGCAGGCTTGAACAAATATGATCGAAGACATGGATGGCGGGGCCCACTAACTCGGTTAGTAACCGTTGACGATTGGCAGCAAAAACTACAAGAAGTTAGCAAACCAGTAGATATAATGCCATATCAACAACTAGCGGTTGTATTAAAGGTCACCCCAACAAATGCTACTATTGGTCTTGAAAATGGTACTGAAAGCAATATCCCCCTCACCTCAGTCCTTTGGGCAAGAAAAAATCTAAAAGAACAAAAAATTGGCCCAATAATCAAAAAAGTTTCAGAAGTTCTCCAAAAAGGTGATGTAATTTTGGTCAAACTGTCACCAAACCAACCATCTGCCAAAACTGCAACATTAGAACAAAAAGCAACCACTAATCAGAATTTTATCCTAGAACAAATACCAAATGCTAATGGCGCCGTGGTAGTTATCGAACCATATACCAACCGCGTTCTAGCATTAGTAGGAGGGTATTCATTCGCAAATAGTAAATTTAATCGAGCAACCCAAGCAAAACGCCAACCAGGCTCAGCATTTAAACCATTTGTTTATCTTACTGGTCTTGAAAATGGCTTCACCACCGAAACAATAGTCAGCGATTCAGCTATATCAGTCAATCTTGGAAATGGAGCTGAAAACTGGCAACCAAAAAACGCTAAAAAAACTTTTCTTGGAGACATAACATTGACGACCGCTTTAATAAAATCGAGTAATATGTGTACCATCAGAATGACACTAGCAGTAGGAATTCCAAGAGTCATTCAAACTGCTAAAAAACTGGGTATATACCAAGATAATTTGACTAATTATACTATCGCATCGGCCCTAGGTTCTTTCGAAACCACACCCCTAAATCTAACCAATGCTTATAATACAATCGTAAGTAAGGGTTATTATGGTGAGCCAAAGTTGATCCAGGCAGTCTATAGCAAAGAAGGGGAAATTTTATATACCGATTCTGATATTAATTGCCAAGGATGTGATTTTTTTCACTCCGACTCTACCCCGCCAAATATAATAATTCACCGAACTAAAGCAATCAACGAAGATGCTCAAACCCAGATAACACAAATGCTCCAAGCATCTGGCGCAACCAGCTTAATCAAAAGCGGTATTAAAAGACCAGATATACAAATTGCAGGAAAAACTGGAACAACTAATAATGTCAATGACTCTTGGTTTGTAGGATTTACTCCTAGCTATACTATAGGGGTTTATGTCGGGTTTGATTCTCCAAGAACTTTGGGATTGACAGAATGGGGATCTACGATTGCAATGCCAATTTTTGCAAATTTAGTTGATCAAATTATTCCGTTAAATAGCAATGATAATGATTTTTTCAAAATCCCAAACAAAATTATCTTACAAGAAAAAGAGGGGATTTTTGATGCATTATACTATAACTCCCAAGATAACTTTGATCCAATACAGCCAGATAAATTGCTAGATAAGTATCATCCAATCTCAAATCAAGACATTGAAGAAATGCCTTGGCTAGCTGAATCGCAAAGAGCAGAGGATAATGACTAAAAATGTAAATACAATAATATGTTGTATTTATATTACATTATCTATACAATAAGAAGCAAATTATATTGATTAGCTGTTTTATTAATATGCCATTATCAAGAAACTACTGTGCTTATAAATTAAAGCTTACCAACTCTGTCTTTCACGAAGTTATTACAGATATCGAAGCAAAAAAACACAGTTTCAATCTAATTAAAAATGATTATGTTAGAAGCCAAACAATTATCAATACCCTAGCAACCAATCAAAAGATTTATAAATCTAAGGAAATAAAAACAATTGATAGTTTACCTTGGCTTGCCGAAACCCAAAAAAATTGTTTTTTGCATTTATACCATCAAGGATTTATTAGTGAACTTGCAATTTCTGGGTTATATGATTGCAATAATATAGCTGATGCAGTTGAGTTTGACAATAAAATTTTTAGCGTATTGAGATTTGATAAAAACAAAGTTCCAGTCTTCAAGACTTATGGGTATCTCAATAGGAGAATTATGGATAAAAATAGTCAACAAACCTTGATCTGTTCTGCATTAGTCAGAATCAAAATACCCCTAAGCGTAACTAAAAAATCTGATTTAAAAGGAACAATGAAAATTGTTTCGATTGATAATAGTGATGTAACCAGAAAAACAATCAAAAGATTAAAGAAAAACAAGAATTTAGAAAATACAAGATTTAAACCTAAAAAATTTACTAATTTTCAATCTCTTAATCATGGAAATATCGCCAATAAACTTAAAACAGAAATGGAAAATGAAATAAAAAACCTTGAAATTGCAAACCATAATAACCAAGACGCAAAAAAACAATATATAATTTACGATCAAAAAAAACAAAACAATCCTAATATAAATCAAAACTGGATCATAAATATCATCATTAATTTCAATCCAATTGTGTTGCTATATAAAATGGTTACAGGAATTATTGCAGGCTTTTCTTGGATTTATCATGAAATAACTGGCCGAAATGCATATAGCGCCAATATTTGCAGCAATGCTCTATTCAAAACCTTTGAAAGTTGTTATGATCATATATCCGAAATAAAAGCTCATGATCTTACATCAAGCTAGAACCTAAAAAGCAAAAAACAAAAAAGTTGCTGTATCAAAATAGATCATTCAATAATTAAATCAGGCACAAACTTATTCCGAAACCAAGTTAATTGCCTTTTAGCATAGTTTCTGGTTAGTCTTGTCGAATTCTCAACCATCGTATTATAATCGATATTACCTTCTAAGTACGAAGCTATTTCTTGGATTCCGATAGCTTTAACATCTGGCAACCCAGTTTCGATTACCTTGCTAACTTCATCAATCACGCCATTTTGTAACATAAAATTAAATCTGCTGTTAATTCTTTTATATAGCTTTGTACGATCTTGGTTAATAAAAATTTTGTAGAATTTGCTTTGAGGATATAGCGACGGTTGCTGATTGCTATGCCAATATGACAGAGGTTTGCCGGTTTGTTGATAGACAGCAATTGCTCTAATTATTCGTTGGGTATCGCGGGGTTTAATTTTTGCTGCTGTTATAGCATCATATTCTTGCAGCATATTATATAAATCCTCAATATTCAAACCATGATCCAAAAGATTATATAACCTTTCTACCACTTCTGGATCTATTGAGGGAATACTCGCTAACCCATTATACAAGGCACTAATGTACATTCCGGTACCTCCAACAACTAGTGGTATAACATTGTTTTGGATGCAACTATCTATTTCTTTCTGTACCAAATTAAGCCATTGACCTACGGAAAATTTATCGGTATAACCTTGATAACCTGAATCTTTAGCGTTTTCGAAAAGCAATTCGTTTGCAAACAATTGATTTCGCCTATTTATTTCTATTTTTTCAGAAAAACAGCTAATAAATCCATATAATTTATGTTGCTCCCTAGCCATCTGTTCTTTGGACGGCTGAGCTGTAATGATCGGAAGCTCATAATAAACCTGCATTGAATCCGCGTTAATAATATGAGATTGACGTTTGATTTCCTTGCTCAATTGACAAGCCAAATTAAAAGCAAATTCTGATTTGCCACTAGCTGTTGCGCCATATATCACAACAATTTTGTCCTCTAATTTTGATAATTTCAGATCGCCTAACATTAATAATGATTACAACATGTGATAATTTTGGAACTCAAAGATTTCAATATATTGATAACCTAATTAATTGCAAGCATGATCCAATTTTTAAACTATTGAAAAATTTAATTTTCTCATTAATCAATATTTTAAATTAAAATACCAAAATTATAAGTGATATAATAATTCAATCATTACAGTAGAGGTGATTTTGCGATTACCCCGATGCCGCGACCAAAACTAGAATAGATCTTGAAGATCAAAGTCTGATTAGTATAATTTGCTTACTTGGATCTCAAGGTGTTTTTGTTATTTTTCTCTGTCACAGATCTGACGAATTTAACGATTTTTTTCGGCGTTAAAGACAAGCAGGATCTTCTTATAGTACCTGGGATGAAAGACATTATATACCCTTTTCTTGCTCGCCGTTGCAAAAGTCTATCCATTTCTTCTCCTTCTTGTTTTCTTCGTTGCAAATCCTGTTTTTGCTGTTGCTGTATTTGTTCCACCACAGTCATTACTTTTTTTCCTATTTTTGGCTTATGGTTTTTCTGTCGCTTCAGATATATCGACATACCAATGATAAATCCAGCCCCAACAAGCAATTTCCAGGATATAAGATTTGTAGGGCAACTGATCACTAAGCCAGTAGTAATAGCAGCTGCTGCCATTATAATATAAGATGATGCTAATAGTACACCTCCTATTACACCGACTAACCCTAAACCCAGAGCTATTTTTCTTATTTTGCTATTCCTTGCATCGCGCTTTGTTTTTTCTGCATAAAAAAGAAATTTTTTTGATTGAACTTCAAGCAATTCAGCTTGTTTCACAATTTCGTTTATATCTTTACCCCTATTGATAATTCGCTGTGGAAATTCTTTCGTTATTGAATAAATTTTGTCGACTTCCTTTGCAATTAAATGCAAGTTATTTTGATTTTGTGGTTGCATATTAGTTATCTCTAAAATGGTTTTAATTAATTGTAGTATTGATACAACATGTTTAGATTATATTAAATGTATATGTTATCATATTGTATTGACTGTACTAGAGCTATCATGAAGAAAACCCCGCCGCAAGTACTTTAGTTAAAAAAATTTTAATTATTTTGAATTAAAGTATCGAAATTATACTATGATCGCATTATGTTATTACGATGATATAAAAACACATCCGATATATGAGCCTAGCTGTTACAATCAAAAATAGTAAAAATTACTATTGACTTAGAATCATTTGATTATGAAATGGGACAAAATAAAAAATCTTAGTCAAAAATTTTGAGCTAAAATTTACAGTGAAAAAATCTCAAAGAGTTTAGGATAAGATTATATACCAGCTTAGTACTGTAATAACTAATAACAATAACACCGCAGCCGAGCCACAATCCTTGGCAAATTTAAAACGATCTCTATATTCCCCAAGACCTAACTCATCTATAGTTTTTTCAATACCTGAATTAAGAAGCTCCACCGCCATTAAAAGAAGAATCGGAACGATTAATCCAAGTTTTTCGACTTTTGTTATTGGTAATAGAATTGCGATCGGGATCAGAAAGCTCGCACAAATCACTTCGATCCTAAATGAAAGCTCGATTTTAAACGCTTCGACTAAACCTTGATAAGAATATTTCAAAGATAATAGTAATTTTCTGATTATTTTAACAAATATGCTGATCATTTATTTAGCAAATTTTATTTTTATTTATTGTATTACTTTTTACTTTTAATCAATATCACAATGACATTTTAAATCGATGTCATTGTTCAAATATTTATTATTGACTGCAAAAAGTACGTCATTATTTTCTTGCACCTCAGAAATTATATTAGATCGGAAGAGCGTCGTGTAGGGAAA